>JBDTKQ010000164.1:0-7887 GCA_039935235.1 Caulobacteraceae bacterium | reverse complement strand
GCGTTTCATCGCCTTCTTGATGAACTTCAGCGCAGCGGCCTTGTCCCTGGTTTGGTGACACAGGAGTCCAGCACCTCGCCCTCGTGATCGACGGCGCGCCAGAGGGAGCGCATCTCGCGGTTGATCTTTATGTAGACCTCGTCGAGACGCCACTTCCAATGGGTCTACGCCCGCCTGGCATTGACCCTCTTCCGCCAGATCCCGGCGGCGAACATCGGGCCGAACCGGTTCCACCACGGCCGCACCGTCTCGTGGCATATGTCGATCCCGCGCTCGAACAGTAGGTCCTCGACGTTGCGCGGGGACAGCGGGTACTTGACGTACATCATAACCACCAGGCGGATCACCTCCGGCAAGGGGCTGAGCCAACGAAAGGGGTTGGGCGCCTTGGTCGTTCGGACGCTTTGTCAGCCTACCGGTTGGCACACCCTGAATTCGAGCCGACCACGCCATCGCTCACTGGCTCGGCGCCGGCGCGGGGTCCTTGACGAAGTCGGGCAGGCCGCCGGCCTGATCGTTGGCGATGATCTGGCCGCCGGCGAATGTGAGAAAATTGGCTCCGATAGCGTGGCCGCCGCCCATCGCACTTCCAGCCGGGATATTCACCTGCCAGCGGACCGCCACCGTCGGACCCTCGCTGACGGTGCTCAGGATCAGAAATTTGTAGCCGGGCGCCTGCGCGTACATCCAGTTTACGAAGTTTTCGACGTCCTGATAGGACTGCGGCTGGCCATTGAATTTATAGTCGGGACTGTTGAGTTCACGAATGACGTTGAAGTCTCTCTCATTCAGCAACTCTTCCCAGACCCGCACGGCCTTGGCTTTGTTTTCATCGGAATCTTGAGTCATCTTTTGGTTCCTATGACGATTTGCAGGTCTCGCTTTGAGGGGGCGCCGCGCCCCGCTCATTGAACACGCGCGTGATCGGCAGCCCCTTCCAGTACTGTTGCTTATAGAGGCCGCCGGTCTGCTGCGTTCGGGCGGCCAGAAAATTCTGGACGCTGCCGGCGAGCTGGAGCGAGTTGTCCATCGGGTGGCCGCCGGTGTCGAAGGCGTCGGTGGGTCCAAGATCGCGGAACCATCGCCACCATTCAGCGTCAGTTGGTCGCAGCGGACAGCCCTTCTTCTGGGCGAGGAACGGAAGGATCGGCGACATCATTGGAAACTGGGCGGCCGAATGGCAGGATTTGCAGGACGACATCGTATTGTCGATCGGTCCGCTCAGGCGAAGCCCGAAACCCAAGTGGCTCGGCGGCAGGTATTTGTCGTCCGTGTTGATGACCGTGTGTTTCAGGTCCGGATTGGTCAGGGTCTTGTCCGTCGGGTGGGGATTGCCTTCCGCATGGCTGGTCACCGTCGGATCGTTCCCCCATAGCAGACCCATCGGCACGAGATTTCGCCATTGCCCGATTTGGGACTTCGCGCCGTTGTAGACATAGGTTCCATAGACCCAGCCCCCTGTGGCCTTCGCCCGGTCGTCGCGGACCATGATGTCCATCTGGATCAGCCGGACCGTATCCAGATGCCGGGGCTGGATGGGAAAGCCGCTTGCCGTGGGACTGGTGTAGCGCTGTTTGATAAAGGCCGTCCATTCGATCGGGTTGGTCAGAAACGGAGCCTCGTTCACGGAAACCGTGGTGAACAGAATCTTGGCGACAACGGTCCCGACCGGGAACCCGCCTTCCCGGCGAACGGCGTCCAGGTCCGGGTTGTTCGCGTCCGCCCAGACCTTGCCGATCAGGTAACCGCCCGGCGCGTTGTAGAAACCCACGGCATAGGACTGCCCGAGTTCAGGGCCCTTCTGGGCGGGACCGAGGACCAGGGGATAGATCGGTCCTTCCGCCGTCAGGCCGTGGATTCCCTCGCGGCCCGAGTCGCCCCAGTGCTGCCAGGGCACATGGTACCAGCGGCGAACGGGGTTATCCTCGAGGTAGAAGGCGTCGGCCGGCGCGCGATTTTCGACGTTGCCGGCGAGAACGTAGTCGAACACCGCGCCGGCGTAGGCCTTCCAGTTTTTCGTATAATCTATGGCCAGGATACGTTTGACGGCCGGCTCGATCGTCGGCCGCGTCGTCGGATAGTCTTGGCTGAGCTTGAAGGTGCGCCCCTGAAACTCACCGGGCGGGATCAATTGGCCAAAGTCGGGAAACCGGCCAATGTGGGCGCCCTCGGCGGGCGGGGTGATCGAGGAGGCCGCGCGGTGGTGGTGTGGCGCCGCCAGGCCCGTGACGCCGGCCACGAGCACGAGCGCCGTCACGGCCGCCAACCCCGTTGCCGCAAGCGTTCGCATCGACATTCCCCCCCCTATGGAACCGACAGCCGACATCTGCGGGGATCGCCGCGCCGATGGCAAGGGCAAAACGCCGCGCCGACACCTCGCGGCTCGTCCACGCGGGGCGCGAAAGCCGCTATCTCAAAGACCGCCGTCGCGCCGGGCGAAATATTCCGTCGCCTGGGCCAGGCACGTCCGGAAGGCGGTCAGATCGCGGAACCGTTCGACGAGGGCGACGCCCTGCCTGACGATCGGCGCGCCATTCGCCTCCACCGAGGAATCGAGCATCAGATTGTCGGCATTGGCGAAATTCTCGACGGCCCAACCGTTTTCGTCCCGCCAGCCGGTCGCGCCGCCCGAAGCCGCCTGTTTCGGCGCGATGCGATCGGCGTAATCGCCAGCGATGTTGGTGTAGCCGAAAACCGGTTTGCCCAGGCCGGTCATCAGCCCAAGTTCGAAAGCCGTGCCGGCGTCGGCGCTGGGACCGCGAAAGGGCGTCAGATTGAACACGCCGAAATCGCTGCGGTTGATCATATCGACATTCCCGGCGTAGATCCGGCGCGAGAATTGGGACAGGGTTTCACCGGGCGCCGGGTCGATCGTGTCGTCGAGCGGGGAATTGCCGACGAATCCGAATTCAGCGCACAGGCGCTTTTTGCCCTCGAAAAGGGCGGCCGCGTCGGCGAAGAAGACATCGGGTCCGGCAAGATAGACGCTGCGGCTCATGGTGGGATCCCTCGTGAATGTGAAGCGGTGCGGGACAGCGCCGTGGCGCGCGCCTTGAAATCGTAGAACGCCGCGGTTTCCTCAACGCAGTCGGGCCACCGGCCGGTCTCCGCCCAATAGTCGCAAAGACCCAGCTTGGCGCAGAGGTCCACAAACCGCGGATCGGTCCGCAGTTCGCCGCTGGTGCAGCCGAAAATGACACCAGGCAGGAAGCGGTCGTCGGCATTCCCGCCTTCCGAAACGAACAGGTGTTCGAATGAGGCGCGCTCGAGCAAATCGAACGCTTCGTCATGCAGGCCGATGCTGTAGGTCAGGCAGATCCAACCCAGTTGTACGGTGCCTGTGGTCTCCAGTTGGCGCTCGGCGGTGGACAGAACCAGGTCTCGGACATCCTCGACCGGCGCGCGCAGGAGCCCGACGGCGCCGGTGATGTGGGGCGGAAGCTCGATCCCACGCGCCTTCGCCTCGACGATCAGGGATTCGACGCGGGGCCAGTCCCGCCGCATCGCCGCGGTCAGGATCGGCGACGAGAACAGCCAGATGAAGTCCGGCCATTGCCGGCGCGCGTCGCCGAGAGCGTCGTAGTAACCGTCCAGCCCGCCGGTGTCGCCGAGGCGCTCGGCGTGGCTCAGGACAATGGACTGGTTCAGAGGGTCCAGCCGATGCGCCTGTTCGACAAGGTCGAAGCTCTTGCGCACGCGGCCGACGCCATAGTGAAAATATGAGGCCTGTCTGAGCGTTTCGCCGTCCGAGGCGCCCGCGGCGAGCGCCTTGTCCAGCAGCGTTTCACGCCGCGCATAGGATGCGTGGGGCTCCAGCAGACTCAACGCGGCGAAGGCCAGGCCCGACCCTGGATCAAGGGCCAGCGCCCGCTCGGCGGCGTCCACCACGCCGCCGCGCCGGCCGGCGAACTCGACGGGGTCCCCGATCCGCCGGGCATCGACGGCGCGCGCGATGGCCAGGCTGGACCAGGCGGCGGCGAAATCGGGCGCGAGCCTGACCACGGCGCCCAACAGGTCCAGGCCTTCCTCCGCGGTCACCCGCACGCCGACAAGACGGCGAGCCCGGAGGTACAGCTCATAGGCCGCGGGATCCACCTTCCGGGGTGTGGCGTCCGCCGAAAAGACGAGTTTCAGGGCCGCCGCGACGGCGGCCGCGATTTCGTCCTGAAGGGCGAACACGTCCGAGAGGTCACGGTCGAAGCGCCCGGACCAGATGGAGGTCTGGCCGGCGCATTCGACCAAGGTCGCGGTTATCCGCACCCGGTCGCCATTGCGGCGGACCGAGCCGTCCAGGATGTGGGTGGCCCGCAGCCGCGAGGCGACATTGGCCGTCGCCTTGGCGGCGCCGCGAAACTGAAAGCTGGACGAACGCCCGATGACCTTGAGCGCGGGGATGCTCGCGACCGTCTGGAGGATCTCCTCGGAGATACCGTCGGAGAAGAACCCGATTTCCGAGTCGCCGGAAATGTTGTCGAAGGGCAGAACGGCCAGAAGGTCCTCCGGCGGGTGACGAGCGGGCGCGGTTGGCCGGCTCACCGCCGGTTTCCGAGTGGTCCCGACCAGGCCCGCGACGGTTTGGACGATCTTGCGCCATTGACGGTTGTCTTCGTCGCCGGCCCAGCCGCTCAAATCGACGCAATGGATCTGGTTGAACGGCAGGGGCGGGCGGGTTCCGTCCAGGCTGAGCTGAACCAGGGTGCCGGCCTCGCGCGCCACGTCCGCCTCCGCCCGCACCCACTGCGACTTCGCGCCCGCGGCCGACCAGACGACAAGGACGGCTTTGGCGGCGCGCAACCGCTCCTCGATGACTTCCGCGAACATTTCGTTCGGCGACAGGGAATCGTCCCGCCAGACCTCATACCCCAAGCCCGTGAACGCCTCGGCGATCCGATGCGCGTCGGCCTCGACCGGGCGGGCATATGAGATGAAGATATCGGTCATCGCGTGGGTTGGGCGTCAACCCTCCGCGTACCGTGACCGAGCCACCCGTCCCCTCATTGCATCTTCCGTCCAGTTCCCTCGCCGGCAGGGCACCATAACCCGTCGGGCAATAAAAATCCCTACGCTCCATTTGACTATTCGATTGAACGCCGCGTCGCCGCCACCCTATCCCGCTCGGATTGGCGGCTCATGAATTTTGGGCTGACAAAGTCCTGGCGGGATCAAATCGGAATCCCGGGCGGGATCAGTTCGGAATGGGGTGGCGGCATCGTCGGAATCCGCACACTGTGAAGAGGGAGTCGTCCAGCGGTCAGGCAACGTTCATGTGCGGAATGCTTTATCGTCCACTGGGTAGGGATGTGAGACCATGACCAAGCACGCTCTTTTGGTGGGACTCGTCGCCGGCGCGGCGGTAGGAGCGCTCGCCGGTCCGGCGATGTCGGATCCGCCTGGCCGCGTCGGCCGCGTGGCGGCGCTGGATGGGGCCGTATCGTTCCAACCTCCGGGCGCGGACGAGTGGTCGTGGGCGTCGCGCAATTACCCGGTGACGGATGGCGAGTCGTTCTGGACCGGCGACGGCGGCCGGGTCGAGTTACAGGTCGGCGCCGTCGATGTCCGCGCCGACAGCGAAACCGAAGTCGATGTTCCCACCTTGCGTTATGGCGAGATGCGCCTCGCTCTTCCGCAGGGCTCGCTCGACATCCGCGTGTGGCGCGCTCCGCAAGGAGGCGTCACCGTTTCGACGCCGGCGGGCGACGTGCATTTCGACCAAGCCGGGCTCTACCGCGTCGACGTCGGCGCGCCGACCGACGACGGCTCGTATCCCGTGGTCGAAGTGACCACTCTCGAAGGCGAGGCTGGCGCGCCGTCGCCGGAGGGTCTCGTCACGGTGGCCGCGGGACAGGGCGCGGTGATCTACGCCGGCTACGATCCGGAGCTTCAGGACGCACAATATACGGCGATCGACGACTGGGGTCGTGAGCTGGAGGCGCGCGAGCACGCGCGGCCGTATGATGAGGACGCCGATACCGCGCTAACCGGTTACGACGATCTCGCCGCGGCCGGCGAGTTCACGCAGGACGCCCAGTACGGGCAGGTCTGGTTTCCGCGGAACGTTCCGCCCGACTGGGCGCCCTATCGTTACGGACATTGGTCTTACGTGGAGCCGTGGGGCTACACTTGGATCGACGATCAATCATGGGGCTTCGCGCCGTTCCATTATGGTCGCTGGGCGCAGATCGACAACCGCTGGGCCTGGATTCCGGGTCGCGCCACGTCGCGGCCGGTCTATGCGCCCGCGCTCGTCGCGTTCATCGGCGGTGAAAACTGGGATTTCGGAGGCGCCGGCGGTGCGGTCGGCTGGGTGCCCCTCGCTCCGGAGGAGGTCTATCGGCCGTCCTATCGCGTCAGCGACACCTATCTGCGGCAGGTCAACGTCACCAACATCCGCAATACGACGGTCGTCAACACTCTAACCGTCAACAACACCCTGGTGAGCAAGGTCGCGGTCAACAGCTACCGCAATGTCGCGTCCGCGACGGTGGTCAAGGCCGCGACGTTCAGCGGGGCCGGGCCGGTGCAGCGCGCCGTGCTGTCGGCCACGCCGGCGGTTCTTGCCCGAGCCCCGGCGCTGGCGGCCGCCAGCCGACCGGCGCCCAGTGCTCAGGCGAGATCGGGAGCCCCCGTGGCTGTCGCGGGCCGACGCGCCACGACAGTCGCGGCCGCGCGACCGCCCGAGCGCATAGCCGCCGTCCGCGCCGCCGTCGTGGCGCCCCCCACGGCGCCCAACAAGCCCCCCGTGATCGTCGGCGCGCGTATCGCGCCGCCTGCTCCCCGGAGCGCCGGACCAGCCCGACCAGTCCTCGTCGCGCCGGCCCAGGTCCGCAATCCGGCTGCGCAGCGCGCCGCGGCTGCCGCGGCCCCTCGCCCGGCCGCTACGACAGTCGCGCGACCCCCGGTTT
Source organism: Caulobacteraceae bacterium (assembly GCA_039935235.1). Lineage (GTDB taxonomy): Bacteria > Pseudomonadota > Alphaproteobacteria > Caulobacterales > Caulobacteraceae > Acaudatibacter. The sequence continues at coordinate 985 of JBDTKQ010000164.1, read as the reverse complement.
CGGGAACGCGTCCGAGTCCCGCGCCCTACGCCGCGCCAGTCGCGCGCGAGGCGGGGCCGCCTGTGGTCTCCGCCGGCCCGGCCCAGGCAGCCTCCCGAGCCAAGGCCGCTCAAGAGCTACGGCAGGCGCAGGGAAAAACCGCTCAGGAAAAGGCCGCTCAAGTGCAGGCCATTCAAGCGCGGGAGGCGGAGCGCCGATCGGCTCAGACCGCCCAGGAGGCGCGGCAGGCTCAGGAAAGGGCCGCGACAGCTCAGGCTGCTCGAGCTCAGGAATCTCGGGCTCTAGCCCAGGCCCAGACGGCGCGGGCGCGGGAGGTTGAAGCTCGCCAAGCCGCACAAGCCAGGGAGGCTCAAGCGTCGGCGGCGCGCAATGCAGCCGAGGCTCAGGCCCGCGTCGCTCAGCAGGCGCAAGCCGCCGACGAGCGCGCGCGAGCCGCTCAACGAGCCAACGCCGCGCGGCAGGCTCAAGCCCAAGCCGAGACTCAGGCCCGAGCCGCCCAGGCGCGAGAGGTGCAGGCCGCTGAAGCGAGAAACGCCGCCCAAGCGCAGGCTCGAGCCAGAGCGGCCCAGGAGGCCGCGGACAAGGCGCGCAAAAAGCCTGAGCCTTCCGTTACGCCCCAGCCCTGATCAGGGCGCTCCGCCCGCCACCCTGGGCCGGTCCATGGGAATCAACTGAGAGGCCGTCGCTCGCAGGTCGGACAGGAACCGGGTCCCAAATATAGGCCCCTCAGATCGCCAATGCGACGCTGCGGCGACGGCGCATTGCTGCTCCGGTCAGGCCCACGCCGGCAATCATGAACATCCAGACGCTTGGCTCGGGAGCGGCTTGGCTAACGAGATCATAGGTAAAGGACGAGTTGTCGATCGTGGCGGGCGTCGCGAGGTCGGTAATGGTGACATCGTTGGTAAAGGACGTGAAGGTGAACGCTGGGTTCGCCGGAGAGAAGTTAACCGCGAAACTCGCCAGTTGACCCGATGTCGAGCTA
>JBDTKQ010000163.1:0-5069 GCA_039935235.1 Caulobacteraceae bacterium | reverse complement strand
TGGAATTCAAATCGAACCTGGCCCGCGAGCGGGCCGACGCCGTCGAGGAACTTTCCCGCTATCTGCCCGAGCGCGAGGCGGCCACGGGCGCAAGGTTCATCGGCATCGCCACCGACGGGCTGGACTGGGAAGCCTATGAGATGCGCGGCGGGGCGCCGTTCCTGTTGCGCGGCTACAAGACCGATCCGAAAAGGCCCGACGCGCTTTTGGCCTGGCTCGACGGCGCGGTGGCGACGCGGGCGGAGATTCCGCCGGACGCCCTCAACATCATCGCCGAGCTTGGCGCCGGGAGCATCGCCTTCCTCCGCGCGCAGGGCGATCTGCGCGCGGCGTGGGCGTCGGTGATCGACCATCCGACCGCCTCGCTCCAGCGCCAGCTATGGTCGCAGCTCCTCACCCTCGTCTACGGCAAGGAAGTCGAGGACGACGAGCTTTGGCTGCAGCACACCTTCCTCGTGATCGTCGCCAAATCCATCGCCGCGCGGATCATGGAAGTGGAGGCCGACGATCCCGAAGCCATCCTTTCGGGTCGGGTGTTCACCGCCGCTGGAATCTACGGCGCCGTCGAGAGCGACTTCTTCGACTGGATACTGCTCGCCCCCGCGGGGCCGGAGCTGGTGCGTCGCCTCGCCCGCCACGTCGGTCGCTTCCGCCTGCGCGAGGTCAGGATCGACGTCCTCAAAATCCTCTACGAGTCGCTGATCGACCGCGACCAGCGTCATGGCCTTGGCGAATACTACACTCCCGACTGGCTGGCCGCGAAGCTGGTCCGGCGGGCAGTGGAACGGCCGTTGCAACAAACCGTGCTCGATCCGGCGTGCGGTTCGGGCACGTTTCTCTTCCACGCCGTCCGCCGCGTGCTGGACGAAGCCGAGGATGCCGGGCTCGAACGCACGCTGTGGGCGGCCGAGGCGACGCGGCTGGTCGCGGGCATGGACATCCACCCGATCGCCGTGATCATCGCCCGGGTCACCTATCTCCTGGCGCTGGCCCCGGCGCTCGGCGACCGGACCGGCTCGGTGTCGATACCGGTGTATCTGAGCGACGCCATGCAGCTATCGGTGCAGAGCTACATGCACCGCCAGGAACTGGTGATCACCGTTCCCGCCGCGCCGGGAACGAGCGGCGAACCGGTTCGCAACGGCGGGGCCACGGGCGGGGCGACCACCAACGGGGCGGCGGTCCTCGCCTTCCCCGAGACGCTCGCGCGCGACGGCCCCCTGTTCGACAAGCTGATCGAGGACGTCCGCGCCGCTTCGAACGCCACCGAATCCGTGGACCAGTTCCGCCGGCGCGGGGTGCGGACGATCGAACAGCACTACAAGCGCGACCTTCACGCCCCCGAGGAAATCGCGCTGGACGACCTCGCCAAGACCTATGTGACCTACGATCGTCTGCGGCGAACCGGGCGGGACACCATCTGGGGCTATGTCGCGCGCAACCTCACCCGCCCGTTCACCTTTTCATACGGCGCACGGTGGGCGGCGGTGCTCATCGGCAACCCGCCGTGGCTCGCTTTCCGCCACATGACCCCCGGCCTGCAGAAGCGGTTCAAGGAACTGGCCAAGGGCGAGCGGATCTTCGTCGGCGGCAAGATGGCGACGCAGAACGACCTGTGCGCCCTGTTTACCGTGCGCGCCGCCGGACTCTATCTGCAAGCCGCCGGCACCCTCGCCTTCGTCCTGCCGCGCGCGGCCATGCGCGGCGGCCAGTACGCGCCGTTCCGCACCGGCGGCTACGAGGGCGCCCGCATATCGTGGTACGAGGCGTGGGACCTCGACCGCGTCGAACCGCTGTTTCCCGTCCCCGCCTGCGTGGTGATCGGCCGTCGGCGCGCGACCGCGAAATCGATCCCCGACAAGGTGACCGCCTACGCCGGCCACCTGCCCATGCGCGACGCCTCCGAGGCGATGGCGGACGAACGGCTGAAGCTGACGAGTGTGGACGCGCCCCCCGCCGCCCGGATCGACGCCGGCGAACGGCGCTCGGATTTCCAGAAGATGTTCCGCCAGGGCGCGACCCTCGTCCCGCGCATGCTGTGCCTCGTGGAGCGCAAGTCCCAGGGCCGCCTCGGCTCGTCCGCCGCCTCGCCGCTGGTGGCCAGCCGCCGGTCGACGCAAGAGAAGGCGCCGTGGAAGAGCCTGCCGGCGGTCGAAGCCCCGGTGGAGCGGGCGTTTCTGAAGCCGGTCTACCTCGGCGAGAGTATCCTGCCGTTCCGCGTATGGCGGGCGTTCGAGGGCGTGGTCCCGATGAGCGCGCGGGGCGAGGTGCTCGACGCCAAGGCCGCCACCGATCTTGGGTGGTCGGGCCTCGCCGGCTGGATGCGCGCGGCGGAAGCGGCTTGGAACACGAGCAAGCGCAACGATCTCTCGCTTGTCGAACAGTTCGACTTTTACGGCAAATTGACTAGCCAATACCCGACGCCGCCGCTACGCGTGGTCTATTCAAAAGCCGGAACCCATCCGGCGGCGTGCCTCATCCGGGACGTGTCGGGGGTTATCGATCACATGCTCTATTGGGCGGCGCCGGAGTCCGAGGACGAGGGCTATTTCCTCATCGCGATTCTCAACAGCGAGGCCGACCGCAAACGTATCGAGACCCTGCAATCGCGTGGCCTGTTCGGAGCTCGGCACTTCGACAAGGTGATGTTCACCCTGCCGATCCCGCGTTTCTCCGCGGCTGTGGCGCTCCACCGCGATCTCGCCGCCGCGGGACGGGAGGCGGAAGGCTTGGCGGCGACCTTCGAGATCCCCGAGGCCACGCCCTTCGCCCGGGCGCGCCGCGCGGTCCGCGACGGCCTGCGGGAGGCGGGGGTGTCGGGCCGCATCGACGCCCTCGTCACGCGCCTGCTCGACGCCTGAGCGTCAGACAGGCGCGGTCGCCCGATCCCTCAAGGCCGCCACCCGTCCGATCGCCTCTTCCGCCTGCGCCATGATCCGGGCGACGATCTCCCCGGCGGGCAGCACGTCGTGGACGCCGCCGGCCGACTGGCCCATGGCGAAACAGGATTTGTCCGGATCGAGCCCCTCGATCTGGCCGCCGATCCCGCCCATCGCCCCGGCGCGAACCGATATCCCGGCCTGCATCGGAAACGGCTGGATGTCGCCCGGGCGGCCCTCCCAATCGGCGACATAGGGGTTCTGGCGCACCCTCATGGGCTTGCCCGAATAACAGCGGGTGCGGACGGTATCGACGTCCTCAGCCCCGACGATCGCCTCGCGATAGAGAGCGCCGGCGTGGGCCTCGGTCGAGGCGATGAAGCGGGTCCCCATCCACACCCCCTGGGCCCCCAGAGCCAGCGCCGCGGCCAGACCCCGTCCGTCGTAGAGACCGCCGGCGGCGACCACGGGGATCCTCACCCGCTCCACGGCCTGGGCGACCAGCGGCATGGTGCCGACCAGCCCGGTGTGGCCGCCGCCCTCGCCGCCCTGACAGATCACCGCGTCGCAGCCGGCCTGTTCGGCCTTGACCGCGTGTTTCACCGCCCCGCACACCACCATCACCTTGAGCCCGGCCGCCTTCAGCCGCGCCATGATCGGCATGGGCACGCCGAGGCCGGCGATGAAGGCCGAGGCGCCCTCAGAGACGATCACCTCCACCGAGGCGGTGAGGGAGTCGGGGGTCGCCGCCAGAAGATCGACGCCGAACGGCCTGTCGGTGAGGGTCCGCACCTTGCGCATCTCCGCGCGGATGAAGTCCGGATCGCGGCCGGCCATGCCCAGCACGCCATAGCCGCCGGCGTTGGACACCGCCGCCACCAGCTCGGCGTAGGACACTCCGCCCATGCCGGCGAGCATGATCGGATGGCGGATCCCGAGAAGATCGCAAAGGGGGGTGTGAATGGTCATGGGTCGGGTCCGGTTCTCGCGCCCCGACCATCGCCCGTCACCGCGCGCGGAGCAACCGTGCCCCGGCGTCAGTCACGATTCAGCCGGCCGGGTCGAGAAGGAGGCCCACGCCGCAATTCGAGGCGGTGGCGGCCAGGCGGCGGTCGAACGTGGCGAGCGGCGGGGAGCGGCGGAGACACAGTTCCAGACAGGCCGCGTCACAGGCCGACAGTCCGTCCGTGGCGCGTTATCACCACGTCTTCGCCGGCGGCGACGCGCCCCACCAGTTTGGAAAACCGGTTCTTCGCGTCGAACAATCCAAAGGCGCTCATGAAAAGATCCAGCCAGAAATTCAGCCAGATTCAGCGGTTGGGCGGGCACGGCGCCCGCCCAGGCCTAGAAAATCGAATAGCCGCCATCGATGACGAAGGTGTCGCCGGAGTGGTATTTCGAGGCGTCGGAGGCAAGGTAGACGGCGATGCCGCCGAAATCAGCCGGCTCGCCCCAGCGACGGGCGGGGACCCGGGGGATCACCTTCTCGGCGAAGGCGGGGGAGGCCTGGGCGCCGGCGGTCATGTCGGTGGCGATCCAGCCGGGAAGGATCGCGTTGGCCCGCACGCCGTAGCGCGCGTGCTCGACGGCGATGGACCTCATCATCGAGATCACCCCGCCCTTGGTGGCGGCATAGGCCTCGTTGCGCGCCGCCCCCTCGATCGCCGCAAGGGAGGCGGTGACCACGATCGAGCCGCCGCCATCGCCAGCGCCCGCGCGCGCGACCATGTGCCGGCACGCCTCGCGGCAGGTGAAGAAAACGCCCTCGAGATTGACGCTCATCACCTTGCGCCAGGTCTCGACGCTCATTTCCGAGAACGACCGGACCCCCGCGCCGATGCCGGCGTTGGCGATCACTGTGTCGATCCGACCCAGGTCCGAGACCGCCTGGGCCATGGCCTCGGCCACCCCCGCTTCGTCCGATACGTCCACTTGCTGGATCAGCGTCCGCACCCCGAAGCGGTCGAGGGTCCCGCGCGCCGCCTCGTTGTGGGCCGCGCTCGTGCCCCACACCACCAGATCGGCGCCGGCGGCGGCGAGGGCTTCCGCCATGCCAAGGCCGATTCCCCGGTTGCCGCCGGTAATCAGGGCGACTTTTCCCTTCAGGTCGAACGGCGCATAGGCCATGGCGGCTCTCTCCTCCAACTCTCGGACCGACGAAAAGCCGCCTTACCGAAGGGCCGTCAAGCG
>JBDTKQ010000162.1:0-14035 GCA_039935235.1 Caulobacteraceae bacterium | reverse complement strand
AGGGCGGCTTCCACCGCGGCCTTCGCGACCCCGCCCGCGCCGCCGATCAGTTCGACGAACAGGTCGTTGTCCGGCGCACGCGCGAGGGCCACCGGATCGTCGAACCAGACGAGGCCCGAGATGTCCGCCGCCCGCCGCTTCTCCCGTGAACGCGCGCTGACCCCGGCGACGGTCACCTCCCCGCCGGCGGGGGCGAACCGCGGCCGCTCGGCGAGAAATTCGATCAGGCCGCCGCCGACCGTCCCCAGCCCAGCCACGCCGATCCTCCATGGGCGCGCGGCCATCAGCCGGCCGACGCCTGACCGGGGGGCGACGGCGTCCGGCTGAGACTCTGACCGGAACGGTCGAGCAAACGCTTCACGTTGCGAGCCGCCTGGCGGATGCGATGTTCGTTTTCCACCAGACCGATGCGGACGTACCCCTCACCGTTTTCCCCGAAGGCGACACCGGGAGAGACCGCCACCCCCGCCTCCTCGATCAGGAGCTTGGAAAAGCCCATTGAGCCTGTCTCGCGGAACGGCTCCGGCAGGGGCGCCCAGGCGAACATCGACGCGGCCGGGACCGGGATATCCCAGCCGGCCCGCGCCATGGACGAGACGAGGACGTCGCGCCGCGACTTGTAGATCGCGCGAATCTCCCCGACGCAATCCTGCGGCCCGTTGAGCGCGGCGATCGCCGCCACCTGGATGGGGGTGAAAGCGCCGTAGTCCAGATAGGATTTCACCCGCGCGAGCGCCGCGCACATGCGCGCATTGCCGACCACCATGCCCACCCGCCACCCCGCCATGGCGTAGGTCTTGGACAGGGAATTGACCTCGACAGCGATCTCCCGCGCGCCCTCGACCTCGAGGATCGAGGGCGGCGGGTTGTTTTCGAAATAGATCTCCGAGTAGGCGATATCCGATAGCACGAGCATATCGTGCTTCTTCGCCAGGGCGACGACCTCCTTGTAAAAGGCGAGGTCGACCCATTGGGCGGTGGGGTTCGACGGATAGCTGACGATCAACACGCTGGCCGGCGGCGCGGAACGGCCGACCGCCCGGCTCACCCCGGAAAGATAGGCTTCCGGCGAGAGAGCCGGCACATGGCGGATGACCCCGCCGGCCATGATGAAACCATAGGCGTGGATCGGATAGGCGGGATTGGGGCAGATGATGACGTCGCCCGGCGCCGTGAGCGCCTGGGCGAGATTGGCGAACCCCTCCTTCGACCCGAGCGTGGCGACGACCTCGGTTTCCGGATCGAGCTTCACTCCGAACCGTCGCGCGTAGTAACCGGCCATCGCCCGGCGAAGCCCGAGAATCCCGCGGGAGGCCGAATAGCGTCCGGCCTTGGGATCGCGCGCGGTCTCGATGAGCTTGTCGACGATGTGGGCGGGCGTGGGCATGTCGGGATTGCCCATGCCGAAATCGATGATGTCCACGCCATCGGCGCGCAGACGGGCCTTGAGGCGGTTCACTTCCTCGAACACGTAGGGCGGCAGGCGCCGGATGCGGTGAAACTCGGGGGTCATCGAAGGCTCGGCGGAGGGTTCGCGTTTCGGATCGTTGCGGTTGGCGGTCGCCCGCGCGGCGGAGGCCGTGGGCGGGGGGAACCGGTACGCCCTGCCCTATCTTTTCCGCGGCGCCCGGGGCGGCGTCGCGGCGGCGCGCGAGGCCCGGATGAACGCCTCGGTGTCCGCTTCGCCGGGCGTGGCGATCGGCGGGGGAGCTGCGGCCTCCCGCCGCGCGCGGGCGGAGAAGGCCGCGGTATCGGCGAGATGGAAACTGTCGGGAGCGCTGTCGGCCACGACCGTCCGGCCGGCGAGTCGGGTGTCGACGACCGCGGCGCGGAAGGCGGGCGGTGGCGGCACATCCCTGGGCGTGGCCGGTATGGAGCAGAAAGTCGGCCAGGACCGCGCCGCGTCGGCCGCGCCGACGACATCCGGCGCGAGGATCCCGCGCCCGGTCGCGGGCACGGCGTCGCACCGCCGCGCCGCGTCCGCGGGGACGGCGCCGGCCGCCGCGAGCAGGGTCAGGCCGGCGGCCATCGGCTGTGTCATTGAAAAGTCGCGCCCAAAGGCTTTCATTGTGGCGCAGGTCATAGGCTACCGTGCGCCCGAGCGAAAGGGCGGACGGGGAGCCCGCGGGAGGACCCTCGATGACGGACAGCAAGGCGCCGACGAAAGCCCGCCCCGCGCGCAAGGCACGGCCACCCAAAACCGCCGCGCCACCCGCCCACGGGTCGAGGGCGGCCGCGCCCTCGCCACCGGAGACCCCCTCGCCCGGCGGAGCGGGTCTGATGGATCTCCTGTCGTCCGATCATCGCCAGGCGCTCGAGGCTCTGTCCCTCAACCTGACCCGCGCGGCCATGACCGCTCAAGGCGCGATCGCCGAGGCGGCGCTGCGTCAGGCGGATCGGCCCGCGGCGCTCAACGCGGATCCCTTTCATGTCGGCCCGGCCCTCGGCGAGGTCATGGGCCGCCTCGCGAGCCAGCCAGACCGGCTGATGCGGGCCCAGGCCGACCTCTTCGGCCGCTACCTCGACCTGTGGGCCACGGCGGCGAAAAGCGCCTCGGGTCAGCCGGGGGAGCCCGCCGCGACGCCGGCAAGGGGCGACAAGAGGTTCAACGATCCCGACTGGACGGCGAACCCGGTTTTCGATGTGATGAAGCAGTCCTATCTGATCACCTCCGAGTGGCTCAACGGTCTGGTGACCGGCGTCGAAGGGGTCGATCCCCTGACCAAGCGCCGCGTCGAGTTCTTCACCCGGATGCTGACCGACGCCTTCTCGCCGTCCAATTTCCTGCTCTCCAACCCGGCCGCCCTGCGTGAGGCGGTCAAAAGCCGCGGCGAGAGCATCGCCAAGGGGATGGAAAACTTCGCCGCCGATCTCGAGCGCGGCGGCGGTCAGCTTTCCATCAGCCAAACCGATCTGAGCCGCTTCGAGGTTGGGGTGAACGTGGCCACCGCGCCGGGCAAGGTGGTGTTCGAAAACGATATATTTCAGCTCATCCAGTTCGACCCGTCGACCCCAAAGGTAAAGGAAGTACCGCTGCTGATCTTCCCGCCGTGGATCAACAAATTCTACATCATGGATCTTCGCGAGGAGAACTCCATGATCCGATGGCTCACCGGTCAGGGGTTCACCGTCTTTGTCACCTCATGGGTCAACCCGAGCATCGAACTGGCCGCCAAGACGTTCGAGGACTATCTGAACGACGGCATCTACGCCGCCGTCGACGCGGTCCAGCGTCAGACGGGGGCCAAACGGGTCAACGCCGTCGGCTATTGCATCGGCGGCACCATGCTCTCGTGCGCTCTGGCCCACATGGCGGCCAAGGGCGACGATCGGGTGGCCTCGGCGACCTTCTTCGCCGCGCAGCAGGACTTCTCCGAGGCCGGCGATCTGCTGATCTTCGCCAACGACGAATGGCTGGGCGACCTCGAGGGTCGGATGGACGCCGGCGGCGGGGTCCTCGCCGGCCAGACCATGGCCGACACCTTCAACGCCCTGCGCGGAAACGACCTGATCTGGTCGTTCTTCGTCAGCAACTATCTGATGGGCAAGGAACCCAAGCCGTTCGACCTCCTCTTCTGGAACTCCGACCAGACACGGATGCCCAAGGCCCTCCACCTCTTCTATCTGCGCAACTTCTATCGCGACAACGCCTTGGCCAAGGGAGAACTGGAACTGGCCGGGGTGCGGCTCGATCTGGGGAAGGTGAAGACGCCGATCTATGTCCAGTCCTCGCGCGAGGATCACATCGCCCCGGCCAAGTCGGTCTACAAGGGGGCGCGCCTGTTCGGCGGGCCGGTCCGCTTCACCCTCGCGGGGTCAGGCCACATCGCCGGGGTGATCAACGCCCCGGCGGCGAAGAAATATCAGCACTGGACCAATGACGCCCTTCCCCCGACACTCGGGGAATGGATGGCGGGGGCGGTCGAACATCCCGGATCGTGGTGGCCGAACTGGGCGAAGTGGCTCCGCGAGCGGTCGGGCAAGGACGTCGCCGCGCGGGATCCCGCGACGGGGCCTCTCACGCCCATCGAGGATGCGCCCGGGCGGTTCGTTAAGGTTCGCTCCTGAGGATCGCGGCGTGTCCGCCGACGTCTCGATCCGGCCAACCGTCTCGCCATTCGCCTCTACGACAAGGTCGCCGAACGCTCGGGCTTCGTCGTCTACCGCAAGCGGTTGGGAGTGGGTCAGGCGCGCACGAACCTCAGCGCCACGCCGTCGTTGCAGTAGCGCAGGCCCGTGGGTTTCGGCCCGTCGTTGAAGATGTGGCCCTGATGGCCGAGGCAGCGGGCGCAGTGATATTCGGTGCGTTCCACGACCAACTCGAAATCGTGCCTTTTCGACACCGCGCCGGCGAGGGCGGTGTAGAAACTGGGCCAGCCGGTCCCCGAGTCGAACTTCCACGTCGATTTGAACAGCGGCAGACCGCAACCGAGGCAAACGAACGTCCCCGCCTGGTGCTCATTGTTGAGCGGACTGGTGAACGGCGGCTCGGTTCCGGCGTGACGCAGAACGGCGTAGGAGGCGACGGGCAGCCGCTTTTTCCAGTCGGCGTCCGTGAGCCGCCGCCACGGGGAGGCGGCGAACGGATCGCCAAGCGCCGCGAGCGCACGGGCGGCCGGCGCGAGGGCGGCGAGGGACGCGGCGCCGACGAACAGGCGTCGCCGGTCGAGATCTTTCAACGGGGGCATGGTCTTCATACGAACGCCGGACCTCTCCGGTTACGCCATCGACATCACGGTTTCGTGATCAACCCGGCGGATTCCGGCAAACCCAGGACGAGATTGAGATTCTGCACCGCCGCCCCGGCGGCCCCCTTGCCGAGGTTGTCGAGGATGGCGACCAGCCGCACCCCTCCGGCGCCCTCGCCGCCGAAAACATGAAGATCCATCCGATCGGCGCCGTTGAGCGCTTCCGGATCCAGTTCGGCGAGGGCCGCCGACTCGGCCCGCGGCGCCACCCGAACGAAGGCCTCGCCGTCGTAGGCGCGCGCAAGCGCCGCGTGGACCTCCGCCGCGCCCGGTCGCGACGGCAGGGCGTGGAGCGCAAGAGGGACCTCGACGATCATCCCCTGGCGATAGCGTCCCACCGCCGGCGTGAAGAGCGGCGGGTGGATCAGGCCGGCGTGGACCCGCATCTCCGGAACGTGCTTGTGATCCAGCGCCAGGGCGTAAGGTCGGAAGGCCGTTTTCGTGAAGTCCGGCGAGGCCTCGTCCTCGAACGCCGCGATCATCGCGCGCCCACCGCCCGAATAGCCGGAAACGGCGTTGACCGTGAGCGGCCAGTCTGGCGGGACGAGCCCCGCCGCCACGAGCGGGCGGACCAGGGCGATGAACCCGGTGGGATAGCAACCGGGATTGGCGATCCGCGCGGCGCCGACGATGGCCGCGCGCTGGCCGCTCGCCATTTCCGGGAAACCATAGGTCCAGCCGGCGGCGACCCGGTGCGCGGTCGAGGCGTCGATCACCCGCACCGCCTGATTGACGATCAGCGCCACCGCCTCGCGCGCGGCGGCGTCCGGCAGGCACAGGATCACCGCGTCGGCGCTGTTCAGCCGCTCGCGACGGACCCGGACATCCTTGCGCAGCAGCGGATCGATGGCCTCGATCCGCAGGTCGCGGCGCCCCGCGAGGCGTTCGCGGATCTCCAGCCCCGTGGTTCCCGCGTCCCCGTCGATAAACACTGTCGCGACCATCGCCGCCTCTCGAAATGAAAAAGGGCGCTTCGGCTGAACCGAAGCGCCCCGAAATGTCCTCGCGGGTGGCGGTTCAGCGCTTGGAGAACTGGAAGCTTCGGCGGGCCTTGGCCTTGCCGTACTTCTTGCGCTCCACCACGCGACTGTCGCGGGTGAGGAAACCGTGCGGCTTCAGCACCGCGCGCAGGCCGGGCTCGTAGTAGGTCAGGGCCTTGGAAATCCCGTGACGCACGGCGCCGGCCTGACCTGAGAGGCCCGAACCTTCCACCGTGGCGACGACGTCGAACTGGCCGAGACGGTCGGCGACCTGCAAAGGCTGGGCGAGCATCATGCGCAGAACGGGACGGGCGAAATATATTTCCTGGTCGCGTCCGTTGATGGTCACCTTGCCGCGGCCGGGCTTGAGCCACACCCGCGCAACCGCGTTCTTGCGCTTTCCGGTGGCGTAGGCGCGTCCCGCGGCGTCGATCTTCGGCTCGAGCGGGGCGGCGGCGGTCGCCGGATTGGAGGAGAGGCTTTGCAGCGCCTCGAGGCCGTGGGTGTCGGTCATACCTGGTGGCTCCGGGCGTTCTTGGCGTTGAGGGCGACGAAATCGATCACCTCGGGGGCCTGGGCCTCGTGGGGATGATCGGCGCTGTTGTAGATCTTCAGGTGGGTGAGCTGGCGGCGCGCCAACGGGCTTTCCTTGGGCAGCATGCGCTCGACCGCCTTTTCGAGAATCCGCTCGGGAAAACGGCCATTCAGGATGGCGCCGGCGGTGCGTTGCTTGATGCCGCCCGGATGGCCCGTGTGCCAGTAGTAGGTTTTCTGCTCGAGCTTGCGGCCGGTGAACTTCACCTTGTCGGCGTTGATCACCACGACGTTGTCGCCACAATCCACGTTCGGCGTGTAGTCCGCCCGGTGCTTGCCGCGCAGGCGCATGGCGATGAACGTGGCCAGGCGGCCGACCACCGCGTTCTCGGCGTCGACAAGGATCCATTTCTTTTCCACCGACGCGGCCTTCACATAGGTGGTGGTTTTGGTTTGCATGACCTTGGCCCGTTGACGGCGAACGCGGCCCGCGGGCCGATCGCCAATGAGCGGCGGCTGGTATAGAAACGCGGGCGGACTGTCAACCAAAGATCCAAGTCGAATAGTATGATCTAACAAATACAATGAGTTATTGTATACGGTATCATGATACCGTGCCTCGGCGGGTCCGCCAGGCGAAGGCCGTCGCAACGATCATCAGGGCCGCCGCCGTCGCCTGATGACCGATCGCCAAGGGAAGGGCGACGCCGCTCATCAGCGTGGCTATCCCCAGTCCGATCTGCAGGACGGCCATGGCGCCGACCGCCAACCCAAGGACCCTCGCCGGCATGGAGAGCCGGCCGGATCGCACCGCCCCGACCGCGATCCCCAGAGCAGACAGTCCAAGACAATAGGCGAATACGCGATGGTCGAACTGAACCGCGGCCGGGCCGTGCGCCGCCGTCGCCCAGAAACCACCGTGGACATAGTCGGCGGGAAACCAGCGACCCCCCATCCGCGGCCAGTCGTTGTCGATGAGTCCCTCCTGATTCCCCGCGACGAGGGCGCCCAGAAGGCATTGCAGGAAAACCCCCGCGGCGAACAGGCCGCCGATCGCCGGCCAAAGCGAGCCAGCCCGTCTTCCGCGGGTCCCGCGCCGGGGCCCGGACCATGCGTCCAGCCCGGTCCACACCAGCGCCGCCAAGAGCAGGAGCGCCAGACCAAGATGGGTCGCGAGGCGTTCGGGAACGACCAGGACGCGCCTCTCCAGTCCGCTCTCCACCATCCACCAGCCGACCAGCCCCTGAACGCCCCCCAGCATGAGAAGGGCGAGGCAACGCCAGGCGAGCACGCCCCTGAGCCGCCGGGTAGCGAGGAAGACGAGGAAGGGAACCGCGAAGACCAGGCCCACGGCCCGTCCGAGCAAGCGATGGGTCCACTCCCACCAGAAGATGAACTGGAATTGCCCAAGGCTCATGCCGCGATTGACCAGCCGGTATTGCGGGGTCGACCTGTATTGGCTGAAGAGATCGAGCCATGCGGCATGGCCAAGCGGAGGGATCGCCCCGCTGACCGGTCGCCACCGGGTTATCGACAGGCCCGATCCGGTCAGGCGCGTGGCGCCGCCAACCACCACCATGGCGACCACGAAGGCGGCGACGACGAACAGCCAGACGGCCACCGGCCGGGTGTCTCGCGCGTCCGCCGCCGATCGGATCAAGAGCGCCTGCCTGTGTTGCGAAAGAGCGGCGCCGAGGGGGCGGGCCGCCCGATGTCCGCCCCGAGATGTGGAACGGAATTGGTCGGAGCGACAGGATTCGAACCTGCGACCCCTTGACCCCCAGTCAAGTGCGCTACCAGGCTGCGCCACGCTCCGCTTTGGAAGAGCGCCTTATACGGACGGCCCGGGCGGGCGGCAATCGCAAATCCGGCGCCGGCCGCTCACGCGCGAAGGGCCGCATCGAGCCGCGCCTTGGCCGTCTCGAGCGCGGCGAGCGCGGCGGTCAGGCGTTCGTGGCCAGCTTTCCCGGGCGGCATTCGGTCGGCGGCGCCGGCGGCGACCGAGGACCGTCCGCCCGGCGGGATCCGCCTTGCCCCCGCTGTCCGATGCAACTCGCGGACCCTCGCGATGCTGTAACCTTCCTGATGAAGAAGGCGGCGGATCTCGGCGAGAATCTCAATGTCGCCAGGGCGGTAGAACCTGCGCCCTCCCGCCCGCTTCATCGGCCGCACAAAGGGGAACTTCGTCTCCCAGAAGCGAAGCACGTGCTGGGCGACGCCGACTTCATCGGCCGCTTCGGAAATGGTTCGGAAAGCGTCGGGACCCTTGGTCAAACGCGCCGCGACCTAGTCGGCGAGCGCGCGATCGATGCGCGCCTTGATCACCTGCGAGGCGCGAAAGCCGATCACCCGGCGCGGGCCGATGGTCGCCGGCTCTCCGGTCTTGGGATTTCGGCCCATGCGCTCGCGCTTGGCGCGCACCTGAAAGACGCCGAAGCCCGAGAGTTTGACGCAGTCACCGCGTTCCATGGCCTCGGCCACCAGGTCCAGCGTGCGCTCGACGAGGTCGGCGCAATCCTGTCGGGTGAGGCCGACCGCATCGTGCAGGGCGTCGGTCAGATCGGCCCGCGTCAAGGTCTTTTCCGGCATAGGCCACCCATCGATGCTTGGACCAAGGGATGCACTCAAGCGAATATTACGTCAAGTCAACCACTTCGACCGCCACGCGATCTCACAGCCGCAAGACCACCGCGCCCCACGTCAGGCCGCCCCCCATCGCTTCGAGCAGCAGAAGGTGACCAGGAAGAATGCGTCCGTCCCTCACACCTTGAGCGAGGGCCAGCGGGATCGAGGCGGCGGAGGTGTTGGCGTGGTTGGCGACCGTCGAGATCACCCGCTCGCCAGAGATACCGATCCGCCTGGCGACCCCCTCGAGGATCCGCTGGTTCGCCTGATGGGGGATGAACCAATCGACGGCCGACATCGGCACATCCGCCGCCGCCGCCGCGGCGACCACCGCCTCGGCGATATTGACCACCGCATGGCGGAATACCTGACTGCCCTGCATGCGCAGCTTGCCGACGGAGCCGGTGGTCGAGGGGCCGCCGTCGACATAGAGGAGGTCCTGTTTGGTCCCGTCGGCCCGCAGCCGGAAGGCGAGAATGCCGCGATCGCCGGGGGTCCCGTCGCCTTCGCCCGGCTCAAGCACCACGGCGCCGGCCCCGTCGCCGAAGAGCACGCAGGTTCCCCGGTCGGTCCAGTCCATCAGGCGGGTCATGGTTTCCGCGCCGATCACCAGGGCGCATTTGGCCTGGCCGCGGGCGACGAAGCCGTCGGCCACGGCCAGGGCGTAGACGAACCCCGAGCATACCGCCTGCACATCGAAGGCGATGCCGATAGGAGCGCCCAGCTTGCGCTGGACGATGGTAGCCGTGGCCGGAAACGTGAGATCCGGAGTGGTCGTCGCCACCACGATCAGATCGACGTCGGCGGCGACGCGCCCGGCGGCGGCGAGGGCCTCGCGCGCCGCCTGGGTAGCGAGATCGGAGGTGCATTCGTTTTTCGCGGCGCGCCGGCGCGACCGGATGCCGGTGCGCTCGAAGATCCACTCGTCGCTGGTCTCGACCACCTTGGCCAGATCGGCATTGGTGACGACCTCGTCGGGCAGGAAACTTCCCACACCGGTGACGACGCTGCGCACGACAGACTTCACGCCGATGCTCTTTCCTCCGCCGTCCGGTCCGCCGCCGTCAGCCGTTGCAGGTTGCGCGCGATCTCCGCGCCGAAGTCGCTCCGCGCCAGGTCCGCCGCCAGGCGAATGGCGTTGGCGAAGCCGCGAGCGTCGGCGCTTCCATGGCTTTTGACCACGATTCCATTGAGACCCAAAAACGGGCCGCCGTTGATCGAACCGGGATCGAGCCGCGCGGCCATCTTGCGCAGGGACCCCGAGGCGAGGAGCGCGCCCAACCTGGCCAGAGGATCGGCGGTGAGGGCGGCGCGCATCTCGCCACGGAAAAAACGGGCCAGACCCTCGGCCGTCTTTAGCGCCACGTTGCCGGTGAAACCGTCGGTGACGATCACATCGGCTGCTCCTTTGGCGATGTCGTCGCCCTCGACGAAACCGAGATAGTCGAATTCGAAACCGCTGGCGCGCAGCAGGCGATCGGCGCCTCTGACGTCCTCATGGCCCTTTTCGGTTTCGGTACCGACGTTGAGAAGCCCGACGGTCGGACGGTTCGAGCCATGGACGGCCCGGTGGAAGGCGGCGCCCATGATAGCGAAGTCCACCAGGCGCTCGGAATCGCACAGGATATTAGCCCCCACGTCGAGCACCGCGGTTGTCCCGCGCGAAGTCGGCCAGTTGGCCACGAGCGCCGGCCGATCGAGGTCGCCGGTCATGCGCAGGAGCAGCCGCGAGATGGCCATCAGGGCGCCGGTGTTGCCGCCGGAAACGGCCGCGTCGGCCTCCTTGGCGCGGACGCTCTCGATGGCGTTCCACATGGAGGTTCCCTTTCCCCGGCGCATCGCGTGGGCGGGCTTGGCGTCCATCGAAATGACCGTGTCGGCCGGACGGACCTCGCACAGCCGCGCCAGGGCGGGAATGCGCGCCAGGGCGGCGGAAAGCGCCACGCCATCCCCGTGAAGGAGGAACCTGACGCTTTGCGCGGGAAGAAGTCCGATGGCGCGGGCGATCCCGGGGGCCACCACGGGTGGGCCGTGGTCTCCGCCCATGGCGTCGATCGAGATCACCAGCGGGTGGGGCACGGTGCGGCTTTCAGCTCCCTGGCGACGCCCTCCCGGCGGGCCCGCGGTCCAAGGCGGGCGGACGATACAGCCGGGCGCGGGGGATGCAACCCACCGGGCCATCAGGCCTCGCCGGCCGGCCCTCTGAGTTTGCCCAGAATGGCGAAAGCGCCGCCGAACGAGGGCGCCTCGGGCGGCTCGTAGACCGCGCCCGGGGCGCGCGGAAACGGCGCAAGGGCGAGGGCGAGAGTTTCCACCGCGAGAGCGCCCAGATCGATCCCGTCCACGCCGGCCACCTCGGGGGGATCGTCCGCCTCGATATCGATGATCTCCTCGCCGGAGGGCGCCGGGACGCTGGCGCTGCCGGGCGGAACGAAGCGAACCTCGACAGACTCGTCGATCGCCTCCTCGAAGGGTTCGAGCGTGATCCCGCACCGCCGGATGACACGCGCGTTCAGCCGGCCCATGACTTGGGCGCCGTCCATCCATGGGGCCGGCCGGGCCTCGAACAGGAGGCTGACGACCGTCTCCAGATCAAGGAAGGTGGCGACGCGCGCGCGCGTCGCCGTGTCGGCGGCGAGCGAAACCGGCCCGCCGGCGCGCGCCCCCGCCCACGTGATGACCCGAACCCATGGCGGCGTCGGGCTCACGGCGTCGGCCAGCGGGGCTCACCGCGCGCCAGATCCTCAAGCGATTGTCCCGCCAGAGCCCCGCGGGTGCGCGCCGCATAGGTCGCCAGGGCGGCGGCGTCGCCAACGTCCTCCTTGAAGAGGACCCGCCGCAAGACTTCGCGCAAGGGTTCCACGTCGGGGAACGCGGCGAACGCCTCGCGGTAGGCGGCCGCACGGCCGTAGAACACCGCGCCCAAGGCTCGCATCCGCTTGCCCATGGCCAGATCGCCCACACCCATCTCGCGAAGGGCGCCGTCGAGATCGCCGACAAAGGCGTCGAACAGAGCCTGACCGAGAGTATCCGCCCCCTCGCCCGCCAGGCGGTCGATCAGGATAACGACGTGAAGCGTGAGGAGCTCGAAGCGTCCCTCGACCGTGTCCGGCGCGCCCATCCGTTCATAGAATGCCGGCGCGCGGCCCTGGCGCACCGCCGAATTGAGCAATGTTCGGGCGACGTTGCGGGACGGTTTCGCAGCCTTGGCGCCGATGAACCCCACGTCTTCGCCTCGTTTTCGCCGCCGCGCCCGCGTATCGGGCGGAGATTGAAATAGGCGACCGACCGCTCTAGATCAAACACCGCCCGCCGCCGAAGAAGCGATTCACCGACCATGCTCCGCCAGGCGCTCTTTGCAGCACTCTCGATCGTCCTGGTGGGCGCCGCCGCCTGCACCCCCGTCAACAGCTACCAGGGCTTCCAGGCGATCGATCAGGCCCCCGCCGACGTCAAGGTCGGCCAGGATACTCGCGCCACGGTGCTCTCGCGACTGGGAACGCCGACGGCCACGTCCGCCTTCGATCCCGATATCTGGTTCTATATCTCCCAGGTTTCGAACAAGACCGCTTTCTATCGCCCGCGCGTGAGCAAGCGCGACATCGTCGCCATCGCCTTCGCCAAGGGGACCGATCAGGTCACGGCGGTGAACACCTACAGCCTCAAGGACGGCAGGGTGATCGCCTATAATGGCCGCGAGACGCCCACGCGGGGCCGCGAACTCAGCACCCTCGAGCAACTTCTGGGCACGATCAGCCCCGCCGGCGCCCTCCCACCCAATCAGAACCAGACTCCCAACACCCACGGCGGCGGACCGCAATGAGCCGCTTGACTGTGCGCTGCGCTGCCGCACAGTGCGTCAATCTCGCCCGTCGTCTCGCGGGCGTCTGAGCTCAAACAAGGGCCTCTCAAGAGGCCAACTCTCTTCTCCAAAGACAAGATCGGGTCCGGCGGCGATTTTCGCTTCCAGGCCTCTCCTTGTGGTGGCGAACGGCAATCTGTTCGTGCTCTACAGCGAGGCGATTCTCGCCCCCCCCGCCCGGTCGCCAGGCGAGGTGGTCGTCATGAACACGCTGGGGAATCCTCAAAGGCAGCGCGGCGCTCGGGGCGGAGCGAGGGCGCGCGCCCTATCGTCCTGCCGCCCCACAGCCCCGAACTCGATGCAATCGAGCAGGCCTTCGCCAAGCTCAAACACCTGATGCGGGGTTCGAGGCGCCGAGGCCACCTGGCGAAAGGTCGGCCAACGCCTCGACCCCTTCAGCCCCGGGAGGTGCGCCGACCAGCTCGTCAACACCGGCTATGGTTCGGTCCGAACCAAGTCCGCTCTGGCGGTCGGTGGCGCACCGGATACGTCCCGCGCCAACGAAAAAAGGCCGCCTTCCGGCGGCCTTTTCCCAAGTTCTCGATGACCCCGATGGTCAGGTGGCGAGCGCCGCCTTGGACTGGCGCCGCGCCATGGCGCCGATGCCGCCGACGCCGATCAGCATGAGCGCCCAAGTCGCCGGCTCCGGCGTACCGCCGCCGCCCGTGCCCAGAATGCCCGAACTGAACGACCCGGTGGAGACCGCCTTGAACGAGCCAATCTGGCCATCCGCGGCGATATGCAGGGGATTGATGATCGAGGTCATCTCGATGCCAATCGACTTGTTGCCGGTCGGATCGTAAGTGATGAACTTGCTGTTGGCGTAGGTGATCGGCCCCAGGGAATTGGCGTCGCCGAGCACCGCGCCCGATTGCCCACCGTTCGGGCCGGTGAGAGCCGCGTTGGCGAAAGTGCCGGACAACAGGCTGTCGCCGGTGTTGAGGTGGATCCCGTCGAGCACCTTGTTCGGGCCGTCATAGGTGAAATTGAATGTTCCACCGATGCCGCCTTCGGTAAGGAAGGAGGTTCCCGTCGCCGGATTCGTGCTGACGCCTGTGATCGTGAAGTCCGCCTGCAGGTTTTTGAAGGCCGACAGCGAAGGCAGCAGGAAGCTGAAATAGATTTCCGCGCCGCCAGCGGGAAACGCGGTGAGCGTGCCCGTGCCGGCCGCGTCCGTCCACTTGATATTCGATGAACTGTCGGTCGCGCTGTAGTCGGCGAACGTGTCGGCGAACGCCGGGGCGGCGAGGCCGAACCCGGCGACCGCGGCCAGAGCCGCCAGAGAC
>JBDTKQ010000161.1:0-12238 GCA_039935235.1 Caulobacteraceae bacterium | reverse complement strand
CGACCCGAGAAGGGCCGAGATGGGATGGCCGTTGGCGATGCACTTGCCCCAGGTTGAAAGGTCCGGCTCGACGCCGACCGTCGACCAGCTGCAGTCGCGGGCGATGCGAAAGCCGGCGCGGACGTCGTCGACCACCAGGAGGGCGCCGGAGGCGTCACACAGTTCGCGGGCGCGGCGGGCGTAACCGGGATCGGGGAGGGCCTGATCGACGAAGGCGTCGTGTTTCAGGGGGGCGGCGAACACCGCGGCCAAATCGTCGCCGGCCCGCGCGACCGCCTCCTCGAGGCTGGCGACATCGTTGTAGTCGCAGAACACCTGATTGGCCTTGTCCTCCGGGATCGACCCGACGGGACGAAGCGCGCACCATGGGGTCGCGCCATGGTAGGCGCCTCTGGCGAGGATCACGGTCTTGCGCCGCGTGTGCGCTCGGGCGGTCATCAGCGCCATCAGAGTCGCGTCGGCCCCATTCTTGCAGAAGATCGCCCAATCGGCGTGCGAAATCATCGCGACAAACTGCTCTGCCAGCTCGACAATCACGCCGGTGGGGCCGGTCAGCGTATCGCCGGCTGCCATCTGACGGGTGAACGCCGCGTCGATTTCCGGATCGCCATAGCCCATCAGGTTGGGACCGTATGCACACATGAAATCGAGAAGCTCGAGGCCGTCCGCGTCCCACACCCGCGCCCCCTTTCCACTACGGAAGAACTGGGGATAGTCATCGGGCAAGAGGCGCGCCGACTGGTGCCCGTACATTCCGCCGGGAATCACCGCCTCGGCGCGAATCCTCAGGGCGGCGTCGCTCGAATTGAGGTTGTGGATCATGTCACTCTCCGTCAGCCGCTGGTCACGGCATAGATCATCACCCCGGTCGCCACAGCCAGGTTGAGGCTGTCCGCCCGACCGCGCATCGGTATCTTGACCGACATATCGCAAATCGCCGCCAGTTCGGCGGGCAAACCCGCCTGTTCGTTGCCCATCAGGATAAGGGTGGGATCGCGGTATTGAACGGCGCGAAAATCGCTCGTCGCGGTAAGTTGCGTGCCGACCACGGCGCCGGGCCAGGTTCGACGCCACTCGACGAATTCAGCCACGCTCGCTCTGGCGATCGACGTTGCGAAGACCGAGCCCATGGTGGCGCGCACCGCCTCCACCGACCAGGGATCGCAGCACTCACCGACAAGGATCACCGCCCCGCATCCGGCGGCGTCCGCCGTGCGCACGATCGTCCCCAGGTTACCTGGATCGCGCACCGCCTGAAGCGCCACCCAACACCGCGCGGCGGCCGGATCGAGACTGTCCAGGGGCGTGAGCGCCTGCTCGAAGACGCCAAGGACCATCTGGGGGTTCTCGCGGCGTGAGATCTTGGCGAGAATCGCGGCGCTGACCTCGAGTGTCTCGCGCGCGGTCGCAGCGGCCCGGGCGAGGGCGGGGTGATCCGTGACGTCCGGTCCATGAAGGAGAATGCGGGGGGATCGTCCGGCGGCCACCGCCTCGGAGACGATCTTCAATCCTTCGGCGAGGAACAGGCCACTCTCCTCGCGCGCTTTGCGCAGGTGGAGGGCCCGCACCGCCTTGACCGTAGCGTTGTTCAGCGAGGTGATCGCACGGGAAGTCATGAGGAAATCCAGCGCGCAAAGAAGGAGAGGCCCACGCCCCGCGCGCCGGCCGTTTCCATAAGGGCCAGTTCGCCCCACTCGATCAGGCCCCCGCGTTCCTTTGCGGCGCCGGCGACCAGGCCGGCGAGTGCGAGGCCGGATATCCGCTCTGAATAGGCGTTGATCAGGAGGAATGAGGCGGACTCGTCCAACAGGGCGACACAGACGGCGACCAGCTCAGGAAGATGCTCGTACAGCCGCCAGATTTCCCCGGCGGGACCGCGCCCGTATTTCGGCGGATCGAGGATAATGGCGTGGTATCGGGCGCCTCGCCGCGCCTCCCGGGCGACATATTTGCGGGCGTCCTCGCAGATCCAGCGGATCGGTCGGTCGGCGAGTCCCGAAAGAGCGGCGTTACGCCGCGCCCAGGCGACCGCCTTTCTGGAGGCGTCCACATGGGTGACCGAGGCGCCCGCGGCGGCGGCCACGAGGCTGGCGATTCCGGAATAACCGAACAGGTTGAGCACCTTGACCGCGGGTGTGGAGCGGGCGAGGCGCGCCTCGATCCATTCCCAGTTGGCGGCGTGCTCGGGAAACACGGCGAGATGGCGAAAGGCGGTCAAGCGGGCTTCGAAGCCGATCCGGCGCCACGTCATCGGCCAGCTCTCGGGAACCGGACGCGCGAGGCGCCACCGGCCGGACTCCTCGTCGCCGGCGGCCTCGAAGACCGCGTCGGCCTCCGCCCACTCCGCGGGGCGCAACGGCGACCAGAGGCATTGCGGTTCAGGACGAACGACCGTGTAACCGCCGTAGCGTTCCAGCTTCTTGCCGTCGCCGCTGTCGATCAGGGCGTAGTCGGCCCACGCCGCCCCGCGCAGCGCCACGGGTTCGGGCGCGATTAGCGGCGCGGCGGAGCGGCTCATGGCGCCGATTTAGCCGCGCGCCGCCGCGGTAGCAAACTTGCGGTGTGTCGCCAATTCCCGTCTATTGACCGCCGCCGCGACCCCACGAGGCCTTCCCACCGTGACCGAGACCTGCAATCCGTTGCGCAAGTCGGCCCGCAAGGCAAAGGGGGACGGCCACCTTCGCCGCGCCGAGATCCTGCGGGCGGCGGAGCGCATCTTCGTCGCCCAAGGCTACGAGGGCGCGACGATCCGCAAGATCGCCGACGAGGTCGGCGTTTCCTCTACCGCTCTCTACATGCACTTCCGCGACAAGGATCAGATCCTGCTGGAAATCTGCACGGCGGCCATGGAAGAACTGCTCGCGATCAACAGCGAGATTTCCGCCCGGCGCATCGATTCGGTTGCGCGGGTGCGGCTGATGCTCGAAGCCTACGTCCGTTTCGCGCTCGGCAACCCGAACGCCTACAGACTGATTTTCTGTTCATCGCCGCTGGCGGCGTCGGTGCAGAACCAGCGTGCGACGATGGAGATCGGGACCCAGTGCTTCGAGCGTTGCAGCGGGGTGATGAGGGAGATCGCCGCCGAGGGCCGGCTGCGGACGGGGAACACCTCGACCGCTCATCAGGCCCTGTGGGCGGCATGCCACGGCTTGGCCGCCCTCATGATCACCAACCCGGGATTTCCCTTTGCGCCGCCGGAAGAGCTGGCCGGTGTGATGATCGACGGGCTTCTTTTCGGCTTGATCGCCGACTGACCCCCGCGCGCGCGTACCGACTGAAGGCCGCCAGCGCCGCTGCGCTTGTCCTTTGTCTCGCCGGGACCGCGGCCAGCGCCGCGCCACGGGTCATGGCGCTCGATCAGTGCGCCGACCAATATGTTCTGGCGCTCAGCCCCCGCGCCGCCATCGTCAGTCTTTCGGAGCGCGCCCTGGCCCGGGACTCCTATCTGGCCGGCAAAGCGCGGGGACTTCCCCGTCGCCGGGCGACGACCGAGTCGGTCCTCGCCGCGCGACCGGACGTTGTGGTGCGATACTGGGGCGGAGACACATCGCTCCTGGAGGATTTGAGGCGTCGCGGCGTGAAGGTGGCGACCATCGCCGATGCGGTCGATTTCAACGGCGTTCGCGCCAACATCACGGTCGTCTCCCACGCTCTGGGCGAGGATGCGGCCGGGCGAGCCCTGATCGCGGGCATGAACCGCGAGCTCGCGGGCGTGGCGGGAGCGTGGGGCGGGCGAGGGGCCTTCTATCTGACCTCCGGCGACGCCACGACCGGCGGGGGAACCCTGATCGACGCCATGTTGCGCGCGACGGGCTTGACCAATCTTGAGTCAGGACACGGCTATCGCACCGTCTCCCTCGAACGGATGGTCCTCTTCCCCCCAGCGGCGCTCGTGCTCGGCTATTTCGATGCGCCGAGCCTCGCCGGGCAGCGCTGGAGCGTCGGTCGCCACGCGGCGGTGCGTCGTCTGGCCGCCGCGCGGACGCTCGTGTCGCTGCCCGCCGCCGTGCTCGGCTGTCCGGCGTGGTTTGCGGCGGACGGCGCGGCCTCTATCGCCGCCGCGGCGCGGCGATAGGCATGCGGCTCCTCGTGGCCCTCGGTCTTCTTCTCGCGCTCACGCTCTGCGTGGCCACGGCGCTGGGCGAAACGGCTTTGAGCGCCGCGCAATATTCCCAAGCCTTCACCACATTCGGATCCGCGCCGGGAGAGATTTTGTGGACGATCCGCGCCCCACGCGCGGCGGCGGCCGCGGTGGTCGGCGCCGCCCTCGGTCTCGCCGGGGCGGTGATGCAGGGACTCCTGCGAAACCCGCTGGCCGATCCGGCGGTTCTCGGCGTCTCGGCGATCGCCGCTCTTTTCGCGTCATCGGTGATCGCCCTCGGTCTGTCGGCGACACCGGGCGCGGTCGAGGTCGCGGCCATGGCCGGCGCTCTGGTTGCAGGGGTGGTGGTGGTGTTCCTCGCGGCCCGGGTCGGAGAACCGGAGTTGCTGATCCTGTTCGGCGTCGCGCTCTCGGCCATGGGAGGCGCGGGGACCGCCCTGATCTTCAATCTCTCGCCCTCGCCGGTGGCCGCCGCCGAGGTGTTGAACTGGCTCTTGGGGTCGGTGGCCAACCGCGACTGGAACGACATCGCCGCGATCCTCGTCCCGGCCGGCCTCGGGGCCGCCCTCAGCGCCTACGCCGCGGCGGGGCTTCGCATGCTCACCCTCGGCGAGGAGACCGCGGCCCTGTCCGGCTTACCCATGGCCCGGTTGCGGGCGGCGGCGGTGGCCGGGGCCGCGCTTTTGACCGGGGCGGCGGTGAGCCTGTCGGGCGTGATCGGTTTCGTCGGGCTGGCCGCCCCCCACCTGGTGCGCGCAAGCGTCTCCGACGATCCGGCCCGCACCCTCGCGCCGTCGGCGCTGGCGGGGGCCATCCTGCTGGTCGCGGCCGACCTCGCCGCCCGGGTTATCCCCACGCAGGAAGAACTGAAATTGGGGGTGGTCACCGCCCTTTTCGGGGCCCCACTCTTTGCCCTGGTCGCGTGGCGGGCCGCGCGGAGTTGGCGGCGGTGACCCCCGCGTTGCGGATCGACCGGGCGCGCGTGAATCTCGGCGGTCGGCGGGTGCTCGACGAGGTCGACCTCGAGGTGTTTCCAGGCGAAGTGCTGGGGCTCCTCGGCGCAAACGGGGCGGGAAAGACGACGTTGCTGCGCGCGGCGGTCGGCCTCGCGCCGCTTGCGAGCGGCGAAGTCCGGCTCGGAGGCCGTTCCCTGGCGTCCCTTTCAAATGCCGAACGCGCCGGCCTTGTGGCCTATCTGCCGCAGGAGCGCCGGGTCGGCTGGAACCTTCCGGCATGGCGCATCGCCGCGCTGGGCGCCGCGACCTGCGCGCCCGCCGCGGCTCGCCGCCGCGCACTCGAAGCGCTGGAGAATGTGGGCATGGGGTGGGCGGCGGAGCGTGGTGTGCTGGCCATGTCCGGCGGCGAGCGGGCGAGGGTTCTGATCGCCCGTCTCGTGGCTGGTGGCGCGCCGCTGCTGGTCGCCGACGAGGCCGCCGCCGGCCTCGATCCCGAGGCGCAGTTCAGGATCATGGCCCTGATGCGCGCGAGGGCGGCGAAGGGGACGGCGGTGCTGGCGACCCTTCACGATCTGACCTTGGCGGCCCGCGCATGCGACCGCGTGGCTGTGCTCTTCCATGGCAGGATCATCGCCGCTGGTCCGCCGGGGCAGGCTCTGTCGCCGGCCGTTCTCGCCGAGGCATTCGCCCTCGAGGGCGAGGTGGTCGCGTCGGCCGCCGGGCCGGTGCTGGCGGCGCGGCGTCTCGCCTAGGGCGTGGTGACCGGGGCCGGGGTGACGTACCGGGCGCCGGCGGGCGCGGCGGCGTAACCGTAGGCGCCCCGCTTGAGGTCGTTGGCCAGCGTGATCGGGGCCGAACCGCCGTGCAACCGGGCGCGATAGACCTGCATCGCCTCGAGCACCCGCATGACGTAGTCCCGTGTTTCGGAAAACGGGATGCACTCGATGAAGTCCACCGGGTCCACCGAAGAGCTGCGGGGATCGCCGCAGACCGCCGCCCACTGGATCGGCCGGCCGGGTCCCGCGTTGTAGGCCGCCGCCGCCATCACATATGAGCCGCTGAACTGGTCGACCAATTCGCCAAGATAGGCCGAGCCCACGCGCATGTTGTAGTCGGCGTCGTCGAGGCTTCCGTAGCCGAGGCCGAAGCGCCGCGCGGTGACCTGGGCGGTGGCCGGCATAAGTTGCATCATCCCCCGCGCGCCCGCTCCCGAACGCGCCGCGGGATCGAAGCTGCTCTCCTGACGCGTGATCCCGAGGATGAAGGCCGGCTCCGGCGCTCCTGGCACGGTCGGCGGAATGCGGATCGGATAACCGCGTTCCGGAAGGATAAAGCCCCGACGGGCGGCGTTGCGCACCACACGCATGGCGATTTCCTGCTCGCCGTAGTTGCGCGCCAGATCGACCAGGAGGGCTTCGCCGACGGCGTCGGGCGCGGTCTCCGAAAGGCCGGCGACGAACCCGCGGAACGCGTCGCGACCGCCAATCTGGTACAGATAGCGGGCGGCGCGCGTGCTGTCCCTGGCATTGAACCGCGTGCGTTGGGCGTCGCCGATCGGCGGATCGCCGCCGAGGGTCATGATCGACTTTCCCCCGCGCGAGGCGGCGAGTTGGCCGTAGAAGGTGGTGTCGAATCTGGCCGCCTGGCCGAAGAACAGCTGGGCCGCCACCGGATCGCCAATGGCCTCCGCCGCCCGCCCGCGCCAGTAGAACGCGCGGCTTTGGGTGAGAGGCGACTGTCCGGCGCCTTGCAGCTTCGCGAAGTGCTCGTCCGCGCCGCGAGGATCCTTGAGCCTGGCGAGGGCGATCCAGCCGGCGGCGAACTCCGCCTCGGCGGCGTCGGAGCCGGATGACAGGCCCGAGTGGGCCGCCGCCGCATAAGCCCCCCGATAGTCTCCCGCCTTCATCGCCGCCGAAACGAGAGCCCCATGCTTCCACAAACGCGTGGCGGCCGCTTCATTGGGAATCTCCGCCGGAAGATAGCCGATCAAGGCGAGCGCGGCGTCCGTCTGGCCGGCGTTGCGATACCGCAGAACCCGCTCATAGGCGAGGCCCGGGCTGGTCTGGGCGGCGGGCGGCAAGGCGTCGATCAGGCTCTGGGCGTTGGGATCGCCGCGGCGAACGGCCATGCGCGCCACGGCGATCGCCTGTTGGTCGGGTGGGAGGAGCCGCAGCAAATCCTGGGTCGCGACCCCTTGAGCACCATACAGCAGCATGTCCTCGCGCGCGACGTGGTCGGCTTGGGTCAGTACGGCGCTGAAGCGGGCGAGCCAGATCTCTTGCTGGTCCTCGTCGAAGACCAGGGTGCGCCACGCCTTGCGCGCGACCGCCGCCGCCCCCGCGGCGTCGCCCGTCGCACGCAGGGCGGTGGCGAGGGCCAGGGCGCCTGGCCCCGTGCGCGGCTCCTCCCCGCCGAACCAGGCGATCACCGCCGCCGGCGACAGGCCGGATCGGTCGAGAAGCTTCTCCGCCGCCGCCTCGCGCCGGGCGGGTCGGGGCCAGTCGGCGAGCTCGCGTCGCGCGGCGTCCGCCTCCTGAAAGGAGAGGGAGTCCGGCGCGCCGTCGACGAGCGCCCAAAGAGCGATCTCCCGGGCGATGGGGTCGACGATCGCGGTCATCGCCGCGCGCACCTTGGCGCCGTCGCCCACCCGCGCCGCCGCGAGGGCGGTCGTCACGCTCTGGGCGTCCGACTGCGGCGAGGGTTGCCGATAATATCCCTGCGCCGGAGAGACGGCTGCCCCGGTGACCGGGGCGGGACTGTCCGACGACAGGCCTTGCGCCGCCGCGAGGCTCGCCGCTGCCACAAAGACCAGAGCGGATGCGGACCCTCGCGCAAAACCCAATGTCACGCTCACTCGACTCCCAAGGCGCGCCCGCGCGAATCGCGCGGTTGCGGCGCCGTGTCCCTACGACATATTGTGGACGCCGACACACCGGGCCGCCCCTCGAAGCGGCGATATCACGGCTTTTTGCATCCCATGCCCCGACCCCTGTTCCGCGGCGCGATCACGGCGCTCATCACGCCGTTCCGCGACGGCTCGGTGGACGAGGCGGCGTTCACCGCACTCATCGAACGCCAGATCGCCGCCGGGATCCACGGGCTGGTTCCGGTGGGCACAACCGGAGAAACCGCGACCCTCAGCCACGCCGAACACGGGCGGGTGGTCGAACTTTGCGTCAAGGTCGCGGCCGGGCGAGTCCCGGTTCTCGCCGGCGCCGGTTCCAACGCCACGACCGAGGCTATCGACCTGGTTCGCCACGCGAGGAACGTCGGCGCCGCCGGCGCGCTCGTGGTCACCCCTTATTACAACCGGCCCGGTCAGGAGGGCCTCTTTCGCCACTATTGGGCGATCGCCGAGGCGGTGGAGTTGCCGCTGGTGATCTACAACGTGCCCTCGCGCACCGGGGTGGACATCGCCAATGAAACCTTGGCCAGACTGGCCGTTCACCCCAATATCGTCGGGGTCAAGGACGCCACCGGCGAGGTTGCCCGCGCCACGATCCAGCGGGGCCTGTGCGGCGGCGACTGGCTCATGCTTTCGGGCGACGATCCGAGCGCCCTGGGGTATCTCGCCCACGGCGGCCACGGGTGCATTTCGGTGACCGCCAATGTCGCGCCCGCGGCCTGCGCCGGGTTGCAGGACGCGTGGGCGTCCGGCGACTGGGCCGGGGCCGCGACGATCAACGACCGTCTGATGCGGCTGCACAGGGCGCTGTTTCTCGATGCATCCCCGGCGCCGACAAAATTCGCCCTCGCGCAACTGGGGCTGTGCGCGGAGGACACCCGCCTGCCTCTCGCCCCATGCGCCGATGCGGTCCGCCCGGAAATCAGGGCGGCCATGTGCGATGCGGGGGTCGTGTCGTGAGCGGCCGCCTGATCGCCGAGAACCGGCGCGCCCGTTTCGACTATTTCCTCGAGGAGACCTTCGAGGCGGGCATCATGCTGTTGGGCTCGGAAGTCAAATCCCTGCGCCTCGGCAAGGCCAACATCGCCGAATCCTACGCTTCGGTGGACGGCCGGGAACTGGCTCTGGTCAACGCCTACATTCCCGAATACGGGCCGGCCAACCGCTTCAACCACGAGCCGCGCCGGCGTCGGCGCCTGCTTCTCCATCGCAAGCAGATCGACAAACTGCTCGGCGCCGTTCGGCGGGACGGCCGCACGATCATCCCCACGCGGCTCTATTTCAACGACAAGGGGCTGGCGAAACTCGAGTTGGCCCTCGCCAAGGGAAAGTCGGCGCCCGACAAACGCGCCACCGAGGCCGCCCGCGACTGGAAGCGCGAACAGGGTCGGCTGATGCGGGATCGGGGCTAACCGTCGAGCATCTCCCGCACCCGGGCGAACACCGCCTCGAACATTCGCGGGGTGAGGCGGCCGGTGTTCGTGTTCAAGCGCGAGCAATGATAGCTGTTGATCAGGCGATAGGCGCCGGCGGTGGTTTCCGATCCGTGACCAGGAGCACTCGCGGAGGCGGGGAGGTCGAGCGCCCGCATGACATTGCGGCGGGCGACATCGCCCAGAGTTACGATAACGCGAAGGCGGGGGAGGGCGGCGATCCTGGCCGCGAGAAACGGGCGGCACGCGGCCTCCTCGGCGGGCAGCGGCCGATTCCCCGGCGGGGCGCAGCGCACCGCGTTGGCAATCATGCAGTCGATAAGCACAAGGCCGTCGTCGGGCGACGCGGCGTAGCGTCCGCGGGCGAATCCGGCTTCGATCAAGGTTTCATAGAGGAGGATTCCAGCGTGATCGCCGGTGAAGGGCCGGCCGGTGCGGTTGGCGCCCTGGCGGCCGGGGGCGAGGCCGACGATGAGAAGCCGGGCGTCGGGATCGCCGAAGGACGGCGCCGGACCGTTGAACCACTCGGGGTGCGCCGTCCGGTTCTCGCCTCGGTAAGCCACCAGCCGCGGGCAGATCGGGCAATCGCGCGGCGGCTCGGGGGTCACGCGCCGTGACCGCGGAGGAACTCGATCGCGTGGTCGTGGTCTCGCTTGGCTCGAATCTCGCCGGCGCCTATTCCACCAGCGCCGATCTGCTGACGGACGCCCTGGCGAGATTCCCGCGGATCGGCTTGCACGTGATCGCCCGCTCGCGCTGGTGGACGACGCCGGCATGGCCCGATCCGCGCGATCCGCAATATCTCAACGCGGTCGCCCTTGTCGACACCACGATGGACCCGCGTCGGACCCTGGATGCGCTTCTCGATCTGGAGCGCGCTTTCGGCCGCGAGCGCGGCGTTGCCAATGCCCCGCGTACCCTCGATCTCGACCTGATCGCTCATGGTCGTCAGGTGATCGACGCGCCAGGTTTGACGGTACCCCACCCGCGTGCGCGGGAGCGGGCGTTCGTCATGGGGCCGCTCGCCGAGATCGCTCCCGATTGGCGCTGGCCCGTCGGCGGCGAGACGGCGGGCGCCCTTGCCCGGACGATCGCAGCCTGACGCCGTGCGGCCGGCGATGCGGCATTGCACAACGGAGCGCCGGGGATTATCTTGAAAGCCTGCTCATTTCCCCAAATTGCGAGAGTTCATGGCCCGCGTCACCGTCGAAGATTGCGTCACCCGCGTCCCAAACCGCTTCAATCTGGTCTTGCTGGCGGCCAACCGCGCCCGGGCGATCGCCGCCGGAGGTTCGCTGACCATCGACCGGGACAACGACAAGAACCCGGTGGTGGCGCTGCGCGAGATCGCCGAGGACACGGTGGACGCCACCGTGCTGCGCGAAACCCTGATCGGCTCGCTGCAACGGGTCGATGAGCACTCGGAAGCCGAGGAAGAGGCCGAGACCGTGGCTCTCCTCACCGACCCCAATCACGCGCAAATGAGCGAGCAGGAGTTGATCCGCGCCCTCCAGAGCGATCGCGATGGCGGGCAGGAGGAGCGCTACTGAGCGTCGAGGGCGCCCTTGACCCTTCCATCGCGGCCGTCCCTTCCGCCGCCCGCGGACGCCCCGCGCCTCTCGCCAAAGGCAAGGGCGAGCCGCGTAAGTTCCTGCGCCAATATGAACTGATCGAACGCGTCCGCGCATACGATCCAAGCGCCGACGAGGCCTTGCTCAACCGCGCCTATGTCTATGCGGTGCGGATGCACGGCTCGCAAAAAAGGGCGTCCGGCGATCCCTATTTCGCTCATCCCATCGAGGTGGCGGGGATCCTCACCGACTACCGGCTCGACACCGCGACCATTGTCACCGCCCTGCTGCATGATGTGATCGAGGACACCGAGGTCACCCGCGCGGATATCGATCGCCTGTTCGGGTCCCAGGTCGGCGAGCTGGTCGAGGGCGTGACCAAGCTCTCCCGGCTGGAAGCGACCGCCGATCACAAGCGTCAGGCGGAGAACCTGCGCAAATTCATCCTCGCGGTGTCCAAGGACGTGCGGGTGCTCCTGGTCAAGCTCGCCGACCGGCTGCACAACATGCGCACCCTGCATTTCATCGCCAACGCCGCCAAGCGCGAGCGGATAGCCCGCGAGACCCTCGATATCTACGCCCCCCTCGCCCGCTCGATCGGCTGCCATCGCATCTGTTCCGAACTCGAGGAACTCGCCTTCACCCAGCTCAATCCGGTGGCGCGAGACGCGATCATCCGGCGCCTCGACGCCCTTCGCGCCCAGCAAGGCGCGGCGGTGTCGCTGGTCAGCGAGGAAATCGTGGGCCGGCTCGACGCCGCCGGGATCGCCGCCCGGGTGGTCGGCCGCGAGAAGAACGCTTTTTCGATCTGGCGCAAACTTCAGCGCAAATCGATCGGTTTCGCTCAACTTTCCGATATCTATGGGTTTCGGGTGATCGTCGACACCGAAGACGATTGCTACCGCGCCCTCGGCGTCATCCACCGCGCGTGGCCGAGCGTCCCGGAGCGGTTCAAGGATTTCATCTCCACTCCCAAGCGCAACAATTACCGTTCGATTCATACGACGGTGGTCGGACCGCGCACCATGCGGATCGAGATGCAGATTCGCACCGAGGCCATGGATCGGGTCGCCGAACAGGGCGTCGCCGCCCACTGGCGTTACAAGAACGAGACCTATGCCTTCGACCCGGAGGCCGCGGCCGCGGAGGGGGGCGCCGACCCGCTGGCCAGTCTTCGCCAGTGGGTGCAGGTGCTCGAACACGGGGGGGACGCGGAGGATTTGCTCGAACACGCCAAACTCGACATGTTCCTCGACCAGGTCTTCGTCTTC
>JBDTKQ010000160.1:0-1878 GCA_039935235.1 Caulobacteraceae bacterium | reverse complement strand
CGTCGTGGACCGAGAGCGCCATCAGCCCTGGCGCCGCTCGGCCACGCGGCGCTGGATAGCGGTCACCAGATCGTCGGCGAAGCCTTCCAGCCGCGCGGCGTATTTGCCGGCGTCGGTGGAGAACTTGTTGTAGGCGATATAGGCCGGAATGGCGGCCGCCAGGCCGATGGCGGTGGCGAACAGGGCCTGGGCGATCGACGGGGCGACCACGGAAAGATTGGTGTTCTTGCTGATGGCGATCGCCTGAAACGCGGTCATGATTCCCCAGACGGTGCCGAACAGGCCGATGAAGGGCGAGGCGGTGGCGACGATGGCAAGGCTGCCGAGACCGTTTTCCACCCGCTGGCTCTCGCGGGCGACGACCGAATCGAGCACCCGGTCGATGCGCTGGATAAGAAAGGCGGCCTGGGTGTCGCCCTCGGGGGTGTGAAGCAGGCCCTTGGCGCGGGCCTCCTTCCATTCGCGCAGCGCCGCCTGGAGCATGCGGGGAAGGGCGTGGCGCGGCGAGGGACCGGCCTCGGCGGCCACTTCCTCCAGCGAGCGTCCCGAGCCCACCTCGTCCTCGAAGCGGTTGGCCTCCCGGTTGAGGGCGCCGATGCGGAAGGTTTTGTCGACGATCACCGCCCACGACCACACCGAGGCGAAGGCCAGGCCGAGAAGCACGCCTTTGACCACCCAGTCGGCGTGGATGAACAGGTGAACCAGGGAGAAGCTCTCCGGGGTGATCGCGCCCGCTGGATCCATGTCGCCTCTCGCTCCGGGAGTGGGCGGGCGAATGCCGCGCGGGGGTGGTGAAACTATGGCGTCAGGCCAAGGAGCCGCGGGCGCAGTCTGGCGACGAGATCGGCCGGCGGGCGCCGCGGCCTGCCGTCGGGGGTGATGCACGCCGCCTCGACCGTCGCCTCGACAATGAGCGCGCCGGCGCGCTCGATCCGTTGGCTGACGATCATCCGGGGCCCCTTGATCACATCGTAGGCGGTGCGCACGACGAGGGCGTCGTCGATCCGGGCGGGGCGGCGAAAGTCGATTTCGAGACGGGTGAGGACGAAGGCGCAGGGGTCCGGCCGGGCGAGGAGGGCGCTGTGGTCGATCCCGGCGAGCCGCAGATAGTCCGACCGCCCCCTCTCGAGATAGCGCACATGGTTGGCGTGATAGACCACGCCGGTGAAATCGGTGTCCTCGTAGTAGACGCGCACGGCCAGAAGGTGTTCGCGCCCCTCGAATACGCCGGCCGAGGGGGAAGGCGGAGGGTCAGTCATCGCCGGGGGGCTCGTCGAACAGGCCGGGCGCGCGGGCCGGCGCCGCGGGGGGGACGAGGCCCAGATGAAGCCAGGCCTTGCCGCAGGCGAGGCGGCCGCGCGGGGTGCGCTGGATGAACCCCTGTTGCAGCAGGAAGGGCTCGATCACGTCCTCCACCGAATCGCGGGCCTCGGCGATGGCGTAGGCGAGGGTCTCGACCCCCGCCGGCCCCCCGCCGTAGTTGTCGATCAGGGCGCGAAGATAGCGCCGGTCGAGGGAATCGAGACCGGCGGCGTCGACCTCCAGCCGGGCGAGGCCGCGGGCGGCGCACGCCTTGTCGATCGTCGTCGCGCCGTCGGCGGCGGCGAAGTCGCGCACCCGCCGCAAGAGGCGCCCCGCCACGCGGGGGGTGCCACGCGCCCGCCGGGCGATCTCCGCCGCGCCGTCGTCGGCCAGGCTCACCCCCATCTTGCGCGCCGCCTGAACGAGCACCCGGCGCAGTTCCTCGGGGGTGTAGAAGTCGAGCCGCAACGGTATCCCGAAGCGGTCGCGCAGGGGATTGGCCAGCAAGCCGGCTCGGGTGGTGGCCGCGACCAGGGTGAAGGGGGCCAGATCGATGCGGATCGAGCGCGCCGAGGG
>JBDTKQ010000159.1:0-6042 GCA_039935235.1 Caulobacteraceae bacterium | reverse complement strand
CTGAAAGCCGGCGAGACCCTGATGGTCCATGGCGCCACCTCGGGCATCGGCGTCGCCGCTATCCAGATGGCAAGGGCGGCCGGCGCCAGGGTCATCGCCACGGCCCGCGGCAAGGGCAAGGCCGCCCAGGCCCTCGCGCTCGGCGCGGACGTCGCCGTCGATGCGAGCGCCGAGGATTTCGAGGCCGCGGCCAGGGCGGCGGGCGGCGCCGACGTCATCCTCGACATGGTCGGGGGGTCTTATTTCGCGAAGAATCTCGAGGCGCTGAACACGGGGGGCCGGCTGGTGCAGATCGCCGCCCAGGCGGGGGGGACGGTGGAGCTGCCGATTTTCAAGCTCATGCAAAAGCGTCTCGTGATCACCGGCTCCACCCTCCGCCCGCGATCCGACGATGAAAAGGCGCGCCTCGCCGGCGAGGTCGAGCGGGTGGTCTGGCCGTGGATCGCGGCGGGCAAGCTGAGGCCCGTGATCGACCGCGTTTTCCCTCTCGCCGAGGCCGGAGCGGCGCAGGACTGGCTGGAGGAAGGGACCCACCTGGGCAAGATCGTGCTTCAGGTGTGAGTTTCTCCCCTTGCCTCCGCCGGCGAACTCGGCTTTGTGCGCGGCGGGCCACGCCCTCCCAACGGGGCGCAGTCCATCTGCAAGGATGGGAGAACTGCCATGGATACCGCCAAACCGGCCATGCGGCCGGCGCGCCCCGAGTTTTCATCCGGACCGTGCGCCAAGCGCCCCGGATGGTCTCCTGAAAATCTGAATGCCGCCGTCCTCGGCCGCTCGCATCGCTCGCGGGCGGGCAAGGCGCGGCTGCGCACGGCGATCGAGCGCACCCGCGACGTGCTCGGAGTTCCCGCCGACTATCTGGTCGGCATCGTCCCCGGCTCGGACACCGGGGCGGTGGAGATGGCCCTGTGGTCGCTCCTGGGGCCACGCCCGGTGCAGGTCCTCGCCTTCGAATCCTTCGGCAAGGACTGGGTCACCGATGTGGTGAAACAGCTGAAGCTGGAGGCCGAGGTGCTCGAGGCGCCCTATGGCGACCTGCCGGATCTGACCAGGGTGCGGCCCGACGCGGACCTCGTCTTCACCTGGAACGGCACCACCTCCGGCGTGCGCGTGCCGGGTGGCGAGTTCATCGCCGCCGACCGCGCGGGTCTGACGATCTGCGATGCGACCAGCGCCTGTTTCGCCCAGAACCTCGACTGGCCCAAGCTCGATGTGACCACCCTCTCCTGGCAAAAGGCGCTGGGCGGCGAGGCGGCCCACGGCATGCTGATCCTCTCGCCAAGGGCGGTGGAGCGGCTGGAAAGCCATATTCCCGCCTGGCCGATGCCCAAGCTTTTCCGCATGACCAAGGGCGGCAAGCTCGACCGCGAGATCTTCGAGGGGGCGACGATCAATACCCCCTCGATGCTGTGCGTGGAGGACTGGCTCGACACCCTCAAATGGGCGAAGGCGATCGGCGGCCTGACCGCCCTTGCCGGCCGGGCGGACGAGAACTTCGCGGTTCTCGCGGCGTGGGTCGGAAAGACCGCGTGGGTGGATTTCCTCGCCCGCGACCCCGCCACCCGCTCCAACACCTCGGTGTGCCTCGAGATCGTCGATCCCAAAATGGCGTCCCTCCCGGCCGACGACCGGGCGGCGTTCGCCAAACGCTTCACCGACCTTCTCGAAAAGGAAGGCGTGGCCCTCGATATCGGCGCCCATCGCAACGCCCCGCCGGGGCTTCGCATCTGGTGCGGGGCGACGGTCGAGGCCGACGACCTCGAAGCCCTTACCCCGTGGCTCGACTGGGCCTTCGCCGTCGTCTCCAGCGAGATGGCGCGCGCCTAGGCACGCCGTCCCGCCTCCCCGTCAGGGGGAGGGAGCAAGAAAAAACCAGGATCAAAGGACTCCGCCATGCCCCCCCGCGTGCTCATCGCCGATCAGCTGTCTCCCGCCGCCGTGGAGATCTTCCGCCAGCGGGGGATCGAGGCCGACGTCAAGGTGGGGCTGTCGAAAGACGACCTCCTCGCGGTCATCGGCGACTACGACGGCTTGGCCGTGCGCTCGGCGACCAAGGCGACGGCGCCGGTGATCGCCGCCGCCAGGCGGCTCAAGGTGATCGGCCGCGCCGGCATCGGGGTCGACAACGTCGATATTCCCGCGGCCACCGCCGCCGGCATCGTGGTGATGAACACCCCCTTCGGCAATTCGATCACCACCGCCGAGCACGCCATCGCCATGATGTTCGCCCTCGCCCGCCAGCTCCCCGCCGCCGACCTCTCCACCCAGGCCGGCAAGTGGGAAAAGAACCGCTTCATGGGCGTCGAGCTCTACGCCAAGACCCTCGGCCTGATCGGAGCCGGCAACATCGGCGGCATCGTCGCCGACCGGGCCAACGGGCTGAAGATGAAGGTCATCGCCTATGATCCCTTTCTCTCTCCCGAACGGGCGGTGGAGATCGGGGTGGAAAAGGTGGAACTGGACGAGCTCCTCGCCCGAGCCGACATCGTCACCCTGCACACCCCGCTCACCGACAAGACCCGCAACATTCTCTCCGCCGAGGCTCTCGCCGCCACGAAAAAGGGGGTGCTGATCGTCAACTGCGCGCGCGGCGGCCTGGTCGACGAGGCGGCCCTGCGCGCCGGCCTCGACGCCGGTCACATCGGCGGCGCGGCGTTCGACGTCTTCGTCGAGGAGCCGGCGAAGGCCAATGTCCTTTTCGGGGCGGAGAACTTCATCGCCACTCCCCATCTGGGCGCCGCCACCGGGGAAGCCCAGGAAAACGTCGCCCTCCAAGTCGCCGAGCAGATGAGCGACTATCTCCTCACCGGGGCGGTGACCAATGCCCTCAACAGCCCCTCGATCACCGCCGAGGAAGCGCCCCGCCTTCGCCCCTATGTCGCCCTCGCCGAAAAGCTCGGGGCCTTCGCCGGCCAGATGGTCGACGCCGGGCTCGAGGGCGTGGATATCGCCTTCGAGGGCGACGTCGCCGCCCTCAACGTCAA
Source organism: Caulobacteraceae bacterium (assembly GCA_039935235.1). Classification (GTDB taxonomy): domain Bacteria; phylum Pseudomonadota; class Alphaproteobacteria; order Caulobacterales; family Caulobacteraceae; genus Acaudatibacter. The sequence continues at coordinate 3,058 of JBDTKQ010000159.1, read as the reverse complement.
ACCGCTCACCGCCGCCGCCCTCGCCGGGGTGCTTCGCCCGATGCTGGCGCAGATCAACATGGTGTCCGCCCCGGCGGTCGCCCGCGAGCGGGGGATCACCGTCTCCGAATCCCGTCAGGAAGTATCCCCGGTCTATGACAATCTGATGCGGGTGACGGTGGTCACCGACATGGGCCGCCGCGCCTTCGCCGGCACGGTGGTCGCCGGCGCCCCGCGCATCGTCGAGGTCAAGGGCATGGAGCTCGACGCCGCCTTCGCCGGGGCCATGCTCTATGTCAACAATCTGGACAAGCCCGGCTTCATCGGCGCCTTGGGCGCCCTCCTTGGCGAGGCGGGGGTGAACATCGCGACCTTCAACCTCGGCCGGGTCGCCGCCGGCGACGACGCCATCGCCCTGGTCGGCATCGACCAGACCCCCGACGCCCCCCTCATCGCAAGGATACGGGCCCTGCCGCACGTGAAAGAGGCCCGGGCGCTGCGGTTTTAGGGACTCACCACTCCAGAAGCTCGAGCCCGGGGACATCGCGGAAATCATCGCCGTTGCGGGTCACCAACACCGCCCGGTGGACGAGAGTCTGAGCCGCGATCATCCGGTCGAGGAGCTTGCGCCGCGAATATCCGGCGTGCTCGACGATCAGGCGATAGGCATCGGCGGCCGCCTCGTCGAACGGGAGGACGGGCAAGGTGGCAAGCAAGACGTCCAGCAATCGACGCCGCAATTGAGACTGAGACCGATCACGCCTCACACCGCCCTCCAATTCGACCCGGGTCACCACGGAAATGGCGAGCGGGCGAGCGAGCGCCTTGACCCCGGCCCTTATCGCCTCATCGCCATCGCGCAGAAGGATCGCGACATCGGTATCCAGAATATAAATCAAGGCTAGAGGTTTGGCGGCTCGGGGAGCAATTCCGTATCGCGCACCTCGATCGAGTCGGGCTTCGGCAGGGCGTCGAGCCGCGCGATCATCTCGGCCACCGAAGGCCGCTTGGGATAGATGGTCACCACGTCGCCGGACCGCACCACGGTCACCTCGATGTCCTTGCCGAAGGCCACCTCGCGCGGCAAACGGACCGCCTCGCTGTTGCCGCTCCGGAACGTCCGGCTGGTGACCGTGGGCATGAAAGTCTCCTCGTGACAACGAGTATATACGGGAATGTCCGGTCGCGATCAACGCCCGTTCACGGGGCCGCCGGATAGACCACCGTCGCGTCGCCTCGCACGACCGCGCCGGGAGTGAGCCGCGCCTCCTGGCTCTGGCCGGGGCCGAGGATGTGGATCACGCCCGCCCCCGCGGCGAGGAGGCGGTCGGCGATCAGCCGCCGGTGGCAGCGCCACCACACCGCCTCGGCGCACATGATCGCGCACCGCCGCGCCGCGCCCATCGCCAGCAGCCGCGCGAAGCCTTCCGCGAAAGGGGCGGTCAGGGCGTAGTCGGCATAGTTGTGGAAACTCCTCACCCGCCACAGGGCGTTGGTCGCCGGGTCCGCCCCCGCCTGGCGCCCGCGCAGGCCGCCGAGCTCGCCGATCGCCTCATAGCCGATCTGCCAGTCGGCGAGGGCGTCGGGAAGCGTCTCGCCGTTGAACTGCGGATTGGCCCGCGACCGCCGCATCGACCGCACATCGACCACCGCCTCGGCCCCGAACGCGCGCGAAAGGTCGGCGAACTCCGGCATGCTTCGCGTGGAATGGCCGATGGTGAGGAAGACGCTGGTCATGGGAGCCAAAAGGTGAAACGCGCGGACCGCCGGTCGGACCCGCTCACTCCGGAGCGCGCGCGCCCCGCCCCTCGCACCTCCGCGTTCGCAACCATTGCGCCCCGTCTCCCGGGTCCCGGCTCTCCGCTCCACTTCGTTGCGCTCCGCCCGGGATGACGGATTTTGGGGATGAGCCGGCGCGGAGACATACCCATCACCGTCATCCCGGAACGGCGCGGAGCGAAGCGGAAGCGGCGTATCCGGGACCCAGGGGGTTGAGCGGCCGGCCGCAAACGGGATGGTGAAACGATGGCGCCCAACCGCCTGGCTCCCGGGTCTCCGCTCCACTTCGTTGCGCTCCGCCCGGGATGACGGATGTTGGGGGGCGTCATCCCGGAATGACGCGGAGCGAAGCGGAAGCGGCGTATCCGGGACCCAGGCGACCTGGCCAGGCGCCCTTGTCGGCGACCGCGATTGACGTCGCCGCCCGCTATGATGTCGCCATGACAGCCGTCGATCCGCCCCCGTTCGATCCCCGCCTCATCGTCTTTCTCGATATCGAGGCCTCCGGCCTCGGCGAGGACAGCTTCCCCATCGAGGTCGGCTGGGCCTTCCTTGCCGGCCCCTCGGGAGGCATGCTGATCCGCCCGGCCGCCGACTGGGACATGGACGCGTGGGACCCCATGGCCGAAGCCCTCCACCACATCAGCCGGGGCGACCTCATGCGCGACGGCCACGCCCCGCGAGACGTCGCCGAACACCTCAACCGCCTCCTCGCGCCCCCTTTGCGCGTCTTCTCCGACGCCCCGGATCAGGACTCCTTCTGGCTGCGGCGCCTGTTCGAGGAGACGCCGGAAGTTCAGGAGTTTCGGTTGGAGGATGACGGAATGGCGCGCGGGCAGTGGTTTGGGGAAGCGCCTCCCGCCCGGAATCGAGCTTCCGATGTGCGACACCTCCACCGCGCCGAAGCGGATGCTTTGGTGATCGTCACGGCTTGGCGGACGCATCTCGCCTCCAAAAGGCGATAGAAAATGTGCGGCGCGCCGCAGACCGCAGTATCCCGCTCGTGCGTATTTCTAAGGGGCTCCCCGTAGAAATAATAGTTCGTTGGACAGCAAACCGCCATATAGAGTGCCAGTCATCGAAAATCTTGGTGGATTAGCGAGCTGTCTGTTAACTAATTCCTCCCCTTTTAGCAATAAAAAATGAATAAGCGCCCGATCTCCTCTGTCCAGGGTTATGTCTTCTTGCTGACCTTGAACGCCGGCTAGTGAACCTGCATGAAAAAATCTAGGGCCATTCGCCACATAGTCCGGGTGGTTTTGGTTGAGAGCACCGGTTAATACGTTTCTAAGAACCTGAC
>JBDTKQ010000158.1:0-6936 GCA_039935235.1 Caulobacteraceae bacterium | reverse complement strand
GCCGCGCCGGCGGACCCCAGCCCAGCGGCCAGAGCCGAAGCCACGACAACCGTCTTGAAGCCCATCGTCGTCTCCGATCAGCCGCGACCGTTTGCGCCGCGCCTCGCGACGTCTTCACCCCCGCGAGGAAAATCCGCGTTTGGCCAAGGCGCCCAGCCGGCCGGCGATGGCGCCCATCTCGGCGGCCGCCGCGGCGCGAACGCGGCTCGCGCCGGCCTTCGACAGCCTGCCCGCGTCGCTGGCGATACCCAGGACGCCGAAGATCTCGCGGAGGATCGTTCCCCACCCGGGATCGACCGGAGTGGGGACGCCGTGCACCAGAACATGGCCCGGCACGTCGTTGATGATCCCGTCGAGGATGACCACGCCCTCGGAAAACACGCCCCCAACCTTGGGCAGGGTGCTTGTGTGCCGGTCGTAGGTGGCGAAGGCGAAACCGTCGGCGCCGGCGGGCAGGTTCAGTCCGCGCCCCGAGGCGGTCGCGGGACCCGGCGAGACGACCCATTGGTCGAAGAACTCCCCGGTCGAGGCGATCGAGCCCCAGGCCTGCACCGTCTCGGCCACGGCGGTGGCGACGTCGCCGCCGGCGTTGGCTTCGTTGGTCAGCGACGGATCGCTGGTCACGTCGACGAAATTGTCGTTGACCCAGTATCCGAGCGCGACCGAATAGGCGTCGATGATCTCGGCGCTTCCCCCGATACCCGTGCCGCCCGAGGCGGGCAGATAGTACCAGGCGATGAGGGTGAGATTCTCGGCTGTCGCGGGCGCCGAATAGTCGGTCTGGATCTGCGTCGTCCCGTTGGAGGCGGTGTTGGCGCTCCAGAAGACGAAGTTGGCGGTGAGGACGGCGGGATTGCCCCCGAGGGTGAAGGAGATCGTGTCGAAGGCGACCTCGTGGACCGGAGTGCCCTGCACCGGATCGTAGCCGCTGGAGCCGTAGGGCTCGACCCACGGCTGGCCGTTGCGCGGCTGACGGTGATGACCGGCGCCCAGATAGACCCGGTGGTGTACGTCCACGTGCGGCATGGGTTTGGCCTTCCCTCACTGGCCGGCAAGCTAACGCATGTTAACGATGCGGCGAAAAGGGGGCGGTCGGCATACTCTCGACATAGTGATCGCCTCGGTCACGGCTGAAGGGTCAGGCGGCGTCGGCGCCGTTGGCCCGCCGGGCCGCCGCTTCGTCCATACCGAGGTCAATCCGCGGCGCGGGCTGGGTGAACGATGGCAAGCAATCCCTCTCGCCTTCCACCGTCGCCTCGCCTAGGCTGAGGACGACACCCGAGAGGACGGCATTTGTCTCACATCGACTACATGGCGCCGGCGAGCGCCGAGGAGGCGGCGACGGCGCTCGCCGCTCACGGCGCACGGGCGCTTGGCGGTGGGACGGATCTGCTTGTGCAGCTCCGCGCCGGACGGCTCCCTCCCGGCCCCATCGTCGATCTCAAGCGCATACCGGGGGCCATCGGCATTCGCCGCGAGGGCGGCGGCTTCATCATCGGGGCGGCGACTCCGGGCATGGCGATCGGCGAAAACGAGGCCCTCGCCGCCGCGTGGCCGGGGGTGGTCGAGGCCACCTGCCTGATCGGCTCGACCCAAATTCAGGGCCGGGCCTCCATGGCCGGCAATCTGTGCAACGCCTCGCCGGCCGCCGACAGCGTGCCGGCGATGATCGCCGCGCGGGCCACCTGCGTGATCGTCGGACCCTCCGGCCGGCGCACGATTCCGGTTGAGGCGATCGCCGTCGGGCCGGGGCGGACCTGCCTCGAGGCCGGCGAATTCGTCCTCGAAATCCGCCTGCCGCCGCGACCCCCGCGTTCGGCCGACGCCTATCTGCGCTCGATCCCGCGCACCGAGATGGATATCGCCGTCGTCGGCGTGGGGGTGAACCTGACGCTCGACGAAAGCGGCACGATCGCCGAGGCCCGCGTGGCCATCGGCGCGGTGGGGCCCACGGTGGTGATCGCAAAGGACGCGGCGGCGGCCCTCGTCGGGTCCAAAGCGGATGACGCGGCCCTCGCGAAGCTGGACGCGGCGGCGCGCGCCGCCTGCCGGCCGATCAGCGACAAGCGCGGCACCGCCGAGTTTCGCACCAGCATCGCCGGCGTCCTCGCCCGCCGGGTCGCCACCATCGCCTACGAGAGAGCCACGAGCCGCCCATGAGCCGAAATCACGTCTCCGCCACGGTCAACGGCGATCCGGTGGAGTTTCTGAGCCACCCCGGCGCCACCCTCCTCGACGCCCTTCGCGACGACCTTGGTCTCACCGGCTCGAAAGAGGGCTGCGGCTCGGGCGATTGCGGCGCGTGCAGCGTGATCCTCGACGGTCGCCTCGTCTGTTCGTGCCTCGTTTTGGCGGCGGAGGCGCAGGGCCGGCGAATCGAGACCATCGAGGGCATGGCCGACGGCGCGACGCTCCACCCCCTGCAACAGAAATTTCTCGAGCACGCCGCCCTCCAATGCGGGTTTTGCACACCCGGCCTGCTGGTGGCGGCCAAAGCCCTGCTCGAGGTCAATCCCGATCCCAGCGAGAGCGAGACCCGCTATTGGCTGGCGGGAAATCTGTGCCGGTGCACCGGCTACGACAAGGTGATTCGCGCGGTGATGGACGCCGCGGCGGATATGCGACAGGCGAGGGTTCCGGCATGAGCGACGTTCTCGACCGCCCGGAAACGGCGGCGGATCTGAAGGTGGTCGGCACCCGGCCGGTGCGTCCCGACGGGGCCGACAAGGTGACCGGCCGGGCGACCTTCGGGGCGGATTTCGCCATGCCCGGCATGCTGGTGGGCAAGATCAAGCGCAGCCCCCACGCCCACGCGCGGATCGTCTCCATCGACACGCGCAAGGCCCGCGCCATTCCCGGGGTCAAGGCGGTGGTCACCGCGGCGGATTTCCCCGACCTCGCCTCGGAGGTGATGGAGGGCGGTGAGAGCGCTTCGAACATGCGCGACATCGCTCTCAACTGCATGGCCAGGGACAAGGCGCTGTACGACGGGCACGCGGTGGCGGCGGTGGCGGCGACCTCGTCGGCGGCGGCGGACGCCGCCCTCGCGGCGATCGAGGTCGTCTATGAGCGGCTGCCCCACGTGATCGAGGTGGAAGCGGCGATGCAGGCCGACGCCCCGTTGCTCCACGCCCACCTGTTCACCGCGGGTCTCGACACTCCGCCGGCCAAGGCCTCGAACATCGCCGCCCGCAACCGGCTGGCCCGCGGCGACGTGGACGCCGGCTTCATGGAGGCCGACGCCATCGTCGAGGGCCGCTACGTCACCGCCGCGGTCCACCAGGGCTATATCGAGCCGCACGCCACGGTCGCCGCGTGGGGCGCCGACGGCCAATGTCAGGTGTGGAGCTCCAGTCAGGGCCAGTTCATGGTGCGCACCTATTGCGCCAAGGTGCTGGGCCTCGACTCATCGGCGATTCGCGTCACCCCGGCGGAGATCGGCGGCGGTTTCGGCGGCAAGACCACCGTCTATCTCGAACCCCTCGCCTTGGCCCTATCCCGGCAGGCCGGGGCGCCGGTGAAGATGGTCATGACCCGCGACGAGGTGTTCCGCGCCACCGGCCCGACCAGCGGGGCGGTGATCGAGGTCAAGCTCGGGGCCAAGGCGGACGGCACGCTCACCGCCGCGAACATCGTCCTGAAATACCAGGCCGGCGCCTTTCCCGGATCCCCCGTGGTTCCCGGGACGATGACCGCCCTGGCCTGCTACGACGTGGCCAACTTCGAGGTCACCGGCTACGACGTGGTGACCAACAGCCCCAAGGTCGCCGCCTACCGCGCGCCGGGCGCGCCGATCTCCGCCTTCGGGGTTGAGAGCGCCATGGACGAGCTGGCGATAAAGCTCGGCATGGACCCCATCGCCCTTCGCGAAAAGAACGCCGTGCGCGACGGGGTGAAGGCCGCCTACGGCCCGACGTTCCGCGACATCGGCTATGTCGAGACCCTGGAGGCGATCCGCGATCACCCGCACTACGCCGCGCCCCTCGGCCCCAATCAGGGACGCGGGGTGGCGGTCGGTTTCTGGTTCAACGTCGGCGGGGAATCCACCGCCGCGGTCCATGTCAACGAGGACGGCACCGCGGTGGTGGTCACCGGAAACCCCGACGTCGGCGGCTCGCGCGCGGCGATGGCGATGATGGCGGCCGAGGTCCTGGGCCTCACCGTCGACAAGGTGCGCCCGATCGTCGCCGACACCGCCGCCATCGGCTTTTCCATGTTGACCGGCGGCAGCCGCACGACCTTCGCCACCGGCATGGCCGTCACCCAGGCCGCGCAGAAGATCGTCGCCGATCTCAAGCGCCGGGCCGCCTCGGTGTGGGAGGTTCCCATCGACGGGGTCGAATGGCTGGACGGCTCGGCGGTGTGTCTCGCGCCGGGCAAGACCCGGGGAGCGGCCATGACTCTCGCCGAACTGGCGGCGACGTCGGCCAAGACCGGCGGGCCGATCAGCGCCTCGGTGTCGCTCAACGCCCAGGGCGCGGGTCCCGGGTTCGCCGCCCATATCTGCGATGTGGAGGTCGATCCGGAGACCGGCCACGTCACCATCCTGCGCTATACCGCGGCGCAAGACGTCGGCAGGGCGATCCACCCGGCCTATGTCGAGGGCCAGATCCACGGCGGGGTCGCCCAGGGTATCGGCTGGGCGCTCAACGAGGAATATGTGTTCGACGCCGACGGTCGGATGGAGAACGCCGGCTTCCTCGACTACCGGGTGCCCGTCGCCTCCGACCTGCCGATGATCGAGGCGATCATGATCGAGGTCGCCAATCCCCGGCACCCGTTCGGGGCCAAGGGCGTGGGCGAGGTCCCCATCGTCCCGCCGCTGGCGGCGGTGGCCAACGCCGTGCGCCGCGCAATCGGCGTGCGCATGACCGAACTGCCCCTGTCGCCGCCGAAGATCCGCGCCGCCCTCGACGGGCGCTGATAGCGCGGCGATGGTCAAGGTCGCCGCCGCCGATTCGGCGTTCCGTCTTTATACGGACGGACTGGGCGAACTCGAGGTGGAGGCGACCAGCGTGCGCCGGCTGATCGCCGCCCTCGAGGCGCGGTTTCCTGGCCTGGGCGAGCACGTTTCGCGGCGTATGGCGGTAGCCATCGACGGCGAGATCCACCAGGACGCCGACGACGCGCCCCTGCGTCCCGGCGCCGAGGTGTGGCTGATCCCGAAGATCGGCGGGGGATAGAGAGGCGCTCCGGAGCGCGGGCGTCCCACCCGCTTTTCGCGACGCCCCCGTGAAACCATCCACGGAGGAGGATCTCTTCGCCCTACCCCGCCTCGCCCCACATGCGTCGCAGGTTGTTGCGGACGTATTGCAGGCGGGTGCGGTTTTCCCAGCTCATGTTGAAGCCCTCGAGGGCGGCGACCTCGTCCAGTTCGTAGAGCAGGTTGCGGTTGGCGGGATCGGGGATCAGGCTCTCGATGAAGGTGAGGCCGACGAGGCGCTCGCCGCGGCTCACCGGCGTGACCTCGTGCAGGGTGTTGGAGGGATAGACGACCGCGGCCCCGGCGGCCAGTTTGAAGGCCACCGCCCGTCCGCCCAGCCGCACCGACAGCTCGCCGCCGTCATAGGTTTCCGGCGCCGCGATGAAGATCGTGCACGACAGGTCCGAGCGCAACGGCCGCTCGCCGAGGGGCATGAAGGCGGCGTCGGAATGGAGGCCGTAGTTCATCGCGCTCTCATATTTGGCCAGCATCGGCGGGGCCATGATCCGGGCGTAGGTGAAGGCGCGGAACTGCTCGCTGCGCTGAAGGGCCATGGCCATGGTCCTCGCCGCCTCGGCGTAACCCGGATCGGCATGATCGATCTGCAGGTTGTTCTTGACCGTGGAATGGGGGCTGGAAAGCTTGCCGTCGGCGAAGCGGCCGGCGCGGGCGATGGCGCGCAGGCGCTCGAGCTCGGCGGGCGTGAGAACTCCGGGGATTTCGAGGAACATCCGCCGCCCTCCGCTCAATCGGCGCCGTAGCCGAACCGCCGCGCCCACGGGTCGAGGATCGGCAGGACGGGGGCCAGTTCCGCGCGATAGCGACGCCAATGACCCACGCCCTCGGCGGTGAGACCGCGGGCGAGCTGAGCGCCGCTCGGCGTGGCGACATCCCCGGCGCGGGCGGCGAACCCTGCCATCGCCGGCGACCAGTCGAGCCCCAGAAAGTCGCACAGCGCCCGGGTCTCGCCATCGAAGTCGGCGACCAGGGCCTCATACCCCTGAATGCGCGGATCGACATCGAGGGTCTCGCGATAGATCTCGAACAGGGCCATCGCCGCGTCGTAGAACCGCGCCGCCCCCCCGAGGTCGAGGAACTCCGCGGTGGTCGGATCGAGGGCGAACTGGCGCCGCACGCAGCCGAGGATCACGTCGCGCGGGTCGCGGCGCATGAAGACGATCTTCGCCTCGGGAAACAGCTTGACGATCAGCGGCAGGCCGACGGTGTTCATCGGCAGTTTGTCGACGAACACCTTGCCCGCGGGACGTCCGCCCGCCTCGGCCACGCGGCGCCAGTAGAGGGCGCGATAGCGGGCCGCCTCACCCTGGGAAATCGCGGCGAGGGAGCGAAGCGCCGCGTCGTCGCGGAAAAAGGCGGCGGCGGCGTCGCGCAGGGTCTGGGCCTCGTCGAGCGTGACCACCCGCGGATGGCCGGCCAGGACCTGACCGGCGAGGGTCGTGCCCGACCGCGGAAAGCCGAGCAGGAAGACATGCCCCGTCGCCGCGCCGTCCGGCGGGACGTCCGGCGAACCTCGCCACGCCCCTTCGTCGGCGGCCGCGAACCAGGCGGCGAGACGCCGCGCGAGGGCCGGCGGGGTCTCCGCGGCGGGCGCCCGTGCGGCCCATTCCCGGCGCAGGAGGGCCGCGCCGGAGCTCCAGGCGGCGAAGGCCTCCGCGGGCCGCCGCGCCGCGTCGAGCCCATCGCCGAGGGCGGCGAAGGCGACGGCGCGTTCG
>JBDTKQ010000157.1:0-1956 GCA_039935235.1 Caulobacteraceae bacterium | reverse complement strand
ACGGCTCGGACGGACCCTACGCCGGGGAGCCGGCCTATGACGACCTGATCCAGTCGGCGTCCGGCCTCGCCGACCTTCTCCCGCGGGTCGACGGCGATCCCACGCCGCGGCTGCTCCCCAGCCTGATCGCCGACAAGGTCGCCGGCCTGTTCATGGCCAACGCCATCACCGCCGCCCTCTTCCATCGCCAGCGGACGGGGGAGGGTCAGTTCGTCGAGATTCCCATGCTCGAATGCGTCACCAGCTTCAACCTCGCCGAGCATTTCTACGGCCACGTCTACGATCCGCCGACCGGGCCGCTCGCCTACACCCGGGTCGCCAATCCCGAGCGCAAGCCCTTCGCGACGCGGGACGGTTTCATCGGTCTTCTGCCCTACACCGATCGGCAGTGGGACCAGTTCTTCGCCGTCGCGGGGTGGGGCGAAACCATCGCGAAGGACCCCCGCTTCGCCGACTACCGGACCCGGGCGAAACACGTGCGCGAGCTCTACGGCCTGGTGGAGGAGGTCACCCGCACGCGGACCACCGCGGAGTGGCTTTCGTTGCTCAAACCGCTTCAGATTCCGGTGGTGCGGATGAACCGGCTGGACGAACTGCGGGACGATCCGCACCTCGCCGCCGTGGGCTTGTTCGAACGCTATGAGCATCCGCAGGCCGGCGCCTATTTCGGCCTGCGGCCGCCGGTCACCTATGGCGCCACCCCGGCCAATGTGCGCCGTCATCCGCCCCGGCTGGGCGAACATACCGCCGAATTGATCGCCGAACTGGGAGGGGACGAGGATGCGACTTAGGCAGGTGGCGCTGATGGCGCGGTCGATCGCGCCGGTGGCCGAGGCGCTGGACGCGGTGTTCGGGCTCGAAGTCGCCTATCGAGACCCGGCGGTGGGGGTTTTCGGTCTGGCCAATGTGGTCATGCCGGTGGGCGGCGAGTTCCTCGAGGTGCTCGAACCGCTCCGCGCCGACGCCTCGGGCGCCCGCTATCTCGCCCGGCGCGGCGGCGACGCGGGGTACATGATAATCCTGCAGGACGAGGACGCCCTCGCCCACCGCGCGCGGCTGGAAGCGGCGGGGGTGCGGGCGATCGCCAAGGGCGACGGCGCCGGCTATCGCTACACCCACTTCCACCCCGCCGATTGCGCCGGGGTTTTGCTCTCGATCGACAGCGTGGCGGGCGACGGCGGCTGGCGCGCGGCGATGAGCGACTGGCCTCCCGCCGGCCCGGACTGGCGGGCGCACCCAAGCGGGGCGAGCCGCGGGATTTTCGCGGTCACCGTTCAGGCGCGCGATCCGGAGGCGGCGGCGGCGCGCTGGTCGTCTTTGCTGGATCGCCCGGCACGCGGCGACGTGGTGACGCTGGAGCGTGGCGAAATCCGATTCGTCCCGCCGGTGGACGCCGACGGGACGGGGGTGGTCGGCCTGGACATCGTCGTGGCCGATCCGCGGGAAATCATCGCCCGGGCCGAACGCTTCGGCGTTCCGGCGCTTGATGGGACGGTGACGATCGGCGGCGTCGCCATCCGACCGATATCGCCTCTCCCGACGGGAGAGGCAGGGGCCCGCGCCCGCTTGGGCGTGGGAAGATGAGGGGCCGACCGGCGGTGGGTCTTGACGAGGGCGAACCCCGCGGCGGGTAGTCCCTCACCCTCCCATCGCCTCGCGCTGGGCCCCTCCCTCTCCCAACGGAGAGGTTTTTTCCAGCCTCTCGTCGCGCAGTTGGGTTCGTCGCACCTTGCCGGCGTCGTCGCGGATATTCTCGGCGACAAACTCGAAGGTGCGCGGCTGTTTGTAGGTGACCAGTCGCGCGCGAAGGTGCTCGCGCAGGTCCTCCACGTCCAGCCCCGGGCGCGGCTGGACGATGGCGTGGATGCGGCTTCCGAGGTCCTCGTCGGGCAGGCCGATGACCGCGCTGGACTGCACGAGGGGATGCTCGTCGATGGCCGCCTCGATCTCGGCGGG
>JBDTKQ010000156.1:0-6928 GCA_039935235.1 Caulobacteraceae bacterium | reverse complement strand
GGCCTCTAGCAATCATGGCCATGCCGCGCGGTATCGGAATCGTGGACACGATGATCGGCTTTCCCGCCGAGGACTTCAAAGCCTACGACTTCATCCGCGCGCAATTGAAAGACCCCTCGGCCGGCTTCGATTTTCCGGTGGAGTACATGTTCAAGGCCGTGCCCAAGGAACTCTATGGCGCAGGCGACCCCATCGCCCTCACCCTTCGCGAAATGGACCGCTTCGGCGTGGAGATCGGCGTGATCGGGGTCGGCGGGGAGGTCAGCCGCGAAGCCCTCGAGCGCCATCCTGACCGGTTCGTCGGTCAGGGCTCCGTCGACCCCAACTCCGGCATGGACGGGATTCGCGAGATGGTGCGCCAGCACGAGGCGTTCGGCGTGCGGTCGTTCGGCGCCTTCAACGCCGGCTACGCGCCACAGGTGGGTATCGCCGACGCCAGAATGTACCCGATCTACGCCAAGTGCGTCGAGCTGGGGACGCCGATATTCGCGTGCGCGGGGGTCCCCGGGCCGCGCCTGCCGATGTGGCCGCAGGAGGTGCGGCTGATCGACCAGGTGATGTACGACTTTCCCGACCTGGTGTTCGTCACCCGCCACGGCTGCGAGCCTTGGGAGGATCTTGCCGTCAAGCTGATGCTGAAATGGCCGAATCTCTACTATTCCACATCAGCCTTCGCCCCCAGACACTACCCCAAGGCGATCGTCGACTACGCCAACAGCCGCGGGGCGGACAAGATCATCTACGCCGGCTATTTCCCCATGGGCCTGTCGCTCGAGCGGATCATGGGCGACATGGAAGCCGTTCCCTTCAAGGACGGGGTGTGGTCGAAATTCCTGCGGGACAACGCCCGCAAGGTTCTGAAGCTGGACGCTCCCTAGGCCTAACCCTCGGGAGCCTTCCGCGCGTCGGCCGGATCGGGCTCGACGTAAAGGCGGCGAGTCCAGCGGGCGGCGGCGTGGACATTCATATCGGCGATCGCCTGAAACATGCCCACGCCGGCGGCGCACTGATTGGCCGCCGAGGCGCCGGCGATGCCACCGCTGATCAAGGATCGGACGAGGGTCGGCTTGACCTTCAGCGCCTTCATCCCATCGGTGAGGCGGCCGACGTCCTCGTCGGTGACCTCCTCGGGCGCGGTCGGATGGTCCATGCCGGCGCGCGCGGCCTTGAGATAGGCGATCGTTTCCAGGGTCATGAGGTTCGATGTCGCGGGGGAAGGCCGCGCGCTCCGGGGCAGCCGATTCAGGCCGTAGGCCGCGCAATCGCGCACGTTCTCCTCGCTCAGCGCGCGAATGACGGCGGCCTTGGCGCGGGCGAGGGGGACTAGGGCGGCGGGGGGCGCGGCGGCGACGTCGGCGCGGTGAGCGACGGCGATCTGGCCAATCAGGTCGTGGGTCCGGGCTTCGATCCGTTCCGCCGGCGCGCCGGCCTTCGCCATGGCGACGATCGTCCCCTTGAACGTGCGCCAGTCGTCGGGGAAGTCTCCGCGCAGTTCCGCCAAGAGGCTGCCCGTGGCGGGGTCGTCGGCGAGGCTTTCGAGCGCGCGGTCGGAGAGTGGGGCGGGACCTTGCGCACGGACTCCCGCGGCGCCCAGGGCCGCGATGGCGGCGAAGATGAGGGTTCCGCCCGGGCGAACGCTGAATGCCGACATGATCGTCTCCCCACCCGAGCCGCGAACGTTCCGGCTCCGGCCATCTAAACTCCGATCGGGCGACAAGAAAAGCACGACCGGCGACGCCCGCGCTCAGGCCGTCGTCAGTCGCCCGTCGCGGATGGCGAGCACCCGGTCCATGTGGGCGGCGATCTCGAGATTGTGGGTCGCCACGAGGGCGGCGACACCGGTGTCGCGCACGAGATCCCGCAGGGTGTCGAACACCGCCCGCGAGGTCGCCGGATCGAGATTCCCCGTGGGCTCGTCAGCCAGCAGCAGTCGCGGCCGGTTGGCCAGCGCCCGGGCCACGGCGACCCGCTGCTGCTCCCCGCCCGAAAGCTGCGCGGGTTGGTGGTCGAGACGTTTGTCCAGACCCATTCGGCCAAGCAGCTCGCCGGCTCGCGCCCGCGCCGCGCGACGGGTTCCCCCGGCGATGAGCACCGGGAGGGCGACATTCTCCAGCGCGCTCAGTTCCGGCAGCAAGTGGTGGAACTGATAGACAAAACCGATCGCGTCCAGACGGATGCGGGTACGCGCCTTGTCGCCAAGGGCGCCGCAATCCGCGCCCTCGATCAGGATGGCCCCGGCGGTGGGGTGTTCGAGGAGGCCGGCGGCATGCAACAGCGACGACTTGCCCGACCCCGACGGTCCGACGAGGGCGACGATCTCGCCGGCGCCGACAACCAGATCGACGCCCTTGAGCACCTCGAGCACGCCCACGCCGGTGAGATAGTCGCGCCGAAGGCCGCGCACGGCCAGCACCGGCTCACTCATAGCGAAGCGCCTCGACCGGATCGAGGCGGGCGGCCCGCGCCGCGGGAATGAGGGTGAAGGCGAAGGAGGCAAAGAGCGTCCACGCGGTCACCAGCCCCACTTCCCGCCAGTCGATCCGCGCCGGGACGTGGGCGAGGAAATAGACGTCGGCGTTGAACACCTGCTGGCCGGTGAGCCATTCGATGAAGGTCTGGATGGCTTCGATGTTGAGACAGAAGAGCAGGCCGAAAGCCAGGCCGCAGAGCGTGCCCAAAAGGCCGATGGTCGCCCCCGCCATGAAGAAGATCCTCAGGATCGCGCCCTGCCCGGCGCCCATTGTGCGCAGGATGGCGATATCCCGACCCTTGTTCTTCACCAGCATGACGAGGCCGGAGATGATGTTGAGCGCGGCCAACGCGACGATAAACATGAAGATGAGGCGCATGACGTTGTGCTCCACCGCCAGGGCCCCGAAATAGGCGCGGTTCTTTTGTGTCCAGTCGGTGACCACCGAGCCGGGGCCGGCGGCGGCGGCGAGAGCCGCCCGGAGCGCCGGCGCCTTGTCGGGATCGGCAAGCTTGACCTCGATGAAGTCGACCGCCTCGTCGCGCCCGAAGAAGAGCTGGGCCTGGGCGAGCGGCATGTAGATGAAGGTCTGGTCGTACTCGCTCATGCCCACGGAAAAGAGGGCGCCCACGGTGTAGGTCTTTCGCGGCGGCATGGTCCCAAAGGCGGTGGCGCCGCCGGTGGGCGAGATGATCGAGATGGGATCGCCCACCGAAAGACCCAGGGTGTCGGCGAGTTTCTGGCCGACGAGCACGGTATCGCCCCCGTCCTCGCCCTGGCCGAAGCGCGCGATCGAGCCGGCCTTGATGTTGTCGGCGACGATCGACGTGGCGCGAAGGTCCGAGGGGCTTATCCCGCGCACCACCGCGCCGGCGGCGGCGGCGGGTCCCTGGACGAGCGCCTGCGACTCGATCACCGGCATCGCCTGAACGACGCCGGGAACCGCCCGGATGCGCCGGACCATGGCGGCGCGGTCCGCCGGGGTCATGGCCCCGCCGACGACATAGGCGTGGCCGTTGAAACCCAGGATCTTGGCGCTGAGTTCGGTGCGAAAGCCGTTCATGATCGACATGGTGATGATCAGCGCCGCGACCGCCAGGGCGATGGCCGCGAAGGAAATCACCGAGATCAACGCCACCCCGCCGTGGCTTTTCTTGGTGAAGAGATAGCGGATGGCGATCGACCGCTCCCACGCGCTGAACGGGCGGGTGCTCATGCGCGGGTCGAGCTGGACGCTCTCTCCGCCACGGCGCGAGAAAACCCGCGGCGTCGGCTGTTTCCTCCCCCCCGCCTCCGCGCGGGAGAGGTGCGCGATACCCTCCCGTATCGCGTGACGAAGGGGACGTCGGGCGAACTCACCAAAATCACCCGCAAATCCTCTTGACCGCGTCGTCGAGCGACAAGGTTTGCCGTTCTCCCGTCGACCGGCGCTTCAGCTCGACCTCGCCGGCGGCGACGCCGCGGGGTCCGATGATGATCTGCCAGGGCAGGCCGATCAGATCCATGGAGGCGAACTTGCCGCCCGGGCGCTCGTCGGAATCGTCGAGCAGAGGCTCCTTTCCGGCGGCTGTCAGCGCCGCATAGGCGGTCTCGCACGCGGCGTCGACGGCCGCCTCGCCGACGCGGAGATTGACGATCCCGACCCCAAACGGCGCCACGGCGTCCGGCCATACGATGCCCGCAACGTCGTGGCTGGCCTCGATGATCGCGCCGACCAGGCGGGAGACCCCCACCCCGTAACTCCCCATCTGAACCGGCGTCTCGACGCCGTCGGGACCCTGCACGGTCGCCTTCATCGGCGCCGAATATTTGTCGCCGAAGAAGAAGGTCTGGCCGACCTCGATGCCACGCGCGGTCATCCGGTCTCCGGTCGCCGTCGCGCGCTCATAACGGGCGGCGTCGTGGACATCCTCGGTCGCCGCGTAGAAGCGGGTCCAGTTTTCGATGATCGGCGAAAGGTCGCCGCGATAGTCGACATCCTCGCCGGGAACCTCGATCTCCAGCATGCGCCGGTCGAGAAAGACGGCGCTTTCGCCCGTGTCGGCCAAGACGATGAACTCGTGGCTGAGCTCGCCGCCGATCGGACCGCTCTCGGCCTTCATCGGGATGGCCTTGAGCCCCATGCGGGCGAAACAGCGCAGATAGGCGACGAACATGCGGTCGTACGACGCCCTGCCTTTCTCCAGATCGAGATCGAAGGAATAGGCGTCCTTCATCAGGAATTCCCGGCCGCGCATCACCCCGAACCGCGGCCGCTGCTCGTCGCGGAATTTCCACTGGATATGATAAAGATTGAGCGGCAAAGCCTTGTAGGAATGGACATAGGCGCGGAAAATCTCGGTGATCATCTCCTCGTTGGTCGGGCCGAACAGCATCTCACGGTCGTGCCGGTCGGTGATCCGCAGCATCTCCGCGCCGTAGTCGTCATAGCGCCCGCTTTCCCGCCAAAGGTCGGCGAGCTGGAGGGTGGGCATCAGCAACTCCACGGCCCCGGCGCGGTCCATCTCCTCGCGAACGATCTGCTCGACCTTCTTCAGCACCCTGTGGCCGAGCGGGAGCCAGGCGTAGATGCCCGCAGCCTCCTGCCGCATCATCCCGGCGCGGAGCATCAAGCGATGCGAGACGATCTGCGCCTCGGCCGGCGTCTGTTTGAGAACAGGCAGGAAATAGCGCGACAGGCGCATGGCGGCGTTATCCTTGGGCGGAGTGGGGCGCGAGATAGCCTCCACGGCCGGAGCTTGGCAACGCGGCGGCCCTAGAAACTGGGCAGGCTCACCAGGCGGAAATGGAGGGTCAGCCACAAAAGCGCGAAAAGGATCGCCGCAACCCAGGTGGTGGTGATGAATTTGCGCTTCAGCTTCGGATCGACCGGCGACGACGGATCTCCGCCGCCCGGAACAGGCAGACCCTCCTCGTGATGGCTGCGCACACCCAGAGGCAGGACGGCGAAAAGCACCGTCCACCAGATGATGAGGTAGGCGACAATGGAGGCGGGGAGGTTCAGGTCCATCAGTGGGTCGCCGTGGAAGTTTCCATCAACTCGACGAGCACGCCGCCCATGTCCTTGGGGTGGACGAAGATCACCGGCACGCCATGAGCGCCGATGCGCGGCTCGCCGGAGCCAAGCACGGTCGCCCCTTTGGCCCGCATGGCGTCACGGGCGATGAGAATATCCTCGACCTCGAAACAGACGTGGTGCTGCCCACCGCGCGGGTTCTTCGCCAAAAAGCCATGGATCGGCGAGTCCTCGCCCAAGGGCTCGATCAGTTCGATCTGGGCGTTGGGCAGATTGACGAACGACACCCACACCCCCTGTTCGGGAAGCGCCCTTCGGGGAGTTATGTCGGTGACCCCCATGAGGTCGCGGTAGAGTTTCCACGACTCCTCGATCGACGGCGTCGCCACCCCCACGTGATTGAGCTTTCCGATCATAGGCGGTGGTTAGCACCGATGCGGCGAACGGGGAAGAAAGCTCGCCACCGTCAGCCCGCTCCGCTCAAGCGCACCCTGGCGTAAAGCCGCGAGGGCTCGGCCATCGCCCAGCCCAAGGAAGCGGGCCACTTTCGCAACTCCGTCAGCGACTCGGCGACCGCCTCGAACAGTGACTGTCCGTCCCCGGCGCGCGGTGGGCGAATAACCAGCCGCCCGGTTTCGATCCAATCGGGAAGGTCGAGGAGGAGCGGTTCCACGGGCGCGATATGGCCCGATCTAAACCCGCAACACGGTTGTTTCCACCACCGGTCGACGTTTCCAGATACGGAACGCCGCCTTCTTGACCACCCGGGACAATGCGCTCTCCACGGCGTGGTCGTCGTCGCGCTCTTCGGCGGAGAGGCGGGCGAGCATGTCGCGCGCCTCGTCGGCGAGATCCTCTAGGGCTTCGCCAAGGGGACAGTCCTCATCGCCGGGCAGGCCGAAGCCCTTCACCCGGGGTGGCGAAGCGACGCGGCCTCGCCCGTCGAGAGCGACGCTGACGGCGAGCATGCCGTTGACCGCCGCGTGGCGCCGCTCGCGAAGGGCGTCGCCGTTCTCCGGTGTCACCACGCCGGCATCGACATCGAGGCGCCCCGCCGGAACCTCGGCGACGATCTCCGCCGGCCCGGGAGCGAGGCGGACCATGTCGCCGTTTCTGGGGGCCACCGTCTGGGGAACCTGAAGGTCGCGGGCGAGGGCGGCGTGTTCGAGCAGGTGGCGCCGCTCGCCATGGGTGGGGACGGCGATTTGCGGCCGCGCCCAGTGATACATGCGGGTCAACTCGCCCCGGCAAGGATGGCCGGAGACGTGGATGCCCGGATGATCGCGCTCGGTGTAGAGCCGCACTCCGCGATCGGCGAGCTTGTTTTGCAGGTTGCGGATAGGGATTTCGTTTCCCGGGATGATCCGCGAGGAGAAGATACAGGCGTCCCCCTGCCCCAGCTTGACGTGGGGATGGCTGCCGTCGGCGATACGGGATAGGGC
>JBDTKQ010000155.1:0-8208 GCA_039935235.1 Caulobacteraceae bacterium | reverse complement strand
TTGAAATAGTCGTAGAGAAGCTTGGGTCGCTCGGAGAGGACGGCCAGGGGCGTGTCGGTCCCCATGGAGCCGACGGGGTCCTCGCCGGTTCTGGCCATGGGTTCGAGAAAAAAGGCGATATCCTCCTGGGTGTAGCCGAAAGCCTGTTGGCGATCGAGGAGGGCGGCCGGGTCGTTGGCCGCCGCCGGCTCCCACAAGGGTGATCCTTCGAGGTCCTCGAGCTTGAACTGGGTGCGGGCGAGCCACTCGGCATACGGCTTGGCGGCGCTCAGGGTCGCCTTGAGCTCCTCGTCCTCGATGATCCGCCCCGCTTCGGTGTCGATCAGCAGCATCTTGCCCGGTTGCAGCCGCCACTTGCGCACGATGCGCTCTTCCGGGACGTCGAGGACGCCGACTTCCGAGGCCATGATCACATGGTCCTGGTCGGTGATCACGAAACGCGCCGGGCGAAGCCCGTTGCGGTCGAGGGTGGCGCCGATCTGGCGCCCGTCGGTGAAGGCGATGGCGGCGGGTCCGTCCCACGGCTCCATCAGCGCCGCGTGATATTCGTAGAAGGCCTTGCGCGCAGGATCCATCAGCGGGTTGCCGGCCCACGCCTCGGGAATCAGCATCGTCATCGCGTGGGCGAGGGGGTAGCCGCCGGCTACCAGCAGTTCGAGGGCGTTGTCGAGCGAGGCGGTGTCCGACTGGCCGTGGGGGATGAGCGGCCACATCTTGTCCAGGTCGGGGCCGAGGAGATCCGATTCCAGAGTGCGCCGGCGGGCATTCATCCAGTTGACGTTGCCCCGCACTGTGTTGATCTCGCCGTTGTGGGCGATGAACCGGTAAGGATGGGCCAGTTTCCACGACGGGAAGGTGTTGGTCGAGAACCTCTGGTGGACGAGAGCGAGCGCCGATCGGGTGAGGGGATTGGCCAGGTCGCGGTAGAACGTCCCCACCTGCGTCGCCAGCAGAAGGCCCTTGTAGACCACGGTGCGGGAGGAAAACGACGGCATGTAGAACTGGGTGAGCGCCGGCATGCCGAACTTGCTCGCCAGCTTGCCCAGCGGGTTCTGCGTCTGTTTGCGGATGGCCAGGATCTTGCGCTCGAAGGCGTCCTGATCGGGAGTCGTCGAACCGCGAGCCACGATCGCCTGGCGGATCACCGGCATCTGGGCCAGAACCGCCTCTCCAAGGCCCGCCGGGTCGGTGGGCACCTCGCGCCAACCGATCAGCATCTGACCCTCGACCCGGATGAAGTGCTCGAACTGGCCGATCGCCGCCTCGCGCGTGGCCTCGTCGCGCGGCAGGAAACACATGGCCACCGCGTAGTCGCCGGCGGCGGGAAGATCGACGCCCGCGCCGGCGGCCCAGTCGCGCAGCAAAAGATCGGGAATCTGGATCAGGCATCCGGCCCCGTCCCCGACCAGCGGATCGGCGCCGACGGCCCCGCGATGATCGAGATTGACGAGGATCTCCAGTCCGCAAGCCACCACTTCCTGCGACTTTCTTCCCTTGATGTTGGCCACGAAGCCGACGCCGCACGAATCGTGTTCGTTACGTGGTTCATACAGGCCTTGGCGGGCGGGAATATCGGGCAAAATTTACCTCAAGTTACCGACACGGTAACGCCTTCGCGCAAACGGCGTTCGTGAAAGAGCCATCTAGCGCGATACCGTCTCTCTGTCGACCGCCGCCCTGTGCCGCGGGCCGGACCCCTCCGGCAACAGCGCTCGGCGCGGTGCCTGTCGGGTCGTTAATCCGCCGGGGCCTTGTCATCCGCGTCGGGAGTGGGCGACATGTCGCCGCCGAGCCGCCCGGCGCCGCGGGAGACAAACTGTCGATGGATGACGCCACCCCCGCGCGCGCGACGCAGCTTTCGATCTCGCGGATCCTGCCCTTTTCGCTGCCGAGCCTGCCCCTTTCGGCGCTGGGCGTGGCGGTGTTCGTCTATCTGCCACCCTATTTCGCCGGCCACCTCGGGGTCAGCATGACCCTCGTGGGCGCGGTGTGGATGCTCGTGCGCCTCGTCGACATTCCGGTTGACGTGGGCCTCGCGGTGGTCATGGACCGAACCCGGACGCGGATCGGCCGCTATCGCCCATGGCTGATCGCCGGCGCTCCGGTGCTCATGCTCGCGCTCTACAAGCTTTTCGCCGCTCCTGTGGGATTCAGCGGCGGCTACCTCCTCGGCTGGCTCCTCGTCATGTATCTGGGCACCTCGATCATGGGCCTCGCTCATTCGGCGTGGGCGGCCAACCTCGCGCCCCATTACAACGAGCGCTCGCGCCTGTTCGGCGTCCTCACCGCCGTGGGCGTCGCCGGAACCATCGCCGTCCTCGCCATCGTCGTCGCCGGCAAGAGTCTTGGCCAGAGCGACGCCCAGGGCGTTCGCTCCATGGGCTGGTTCATCGTCGCCATGATCCCGCTTTGCGTGGCGGTCGCGGCGATCTTCACCCCGGAGAAGATCGCCGCGGAGACTCACACCCGCCGCTTCATGTTTCGGGACTATTGGTCGGTGCTCTCCAGCCCCGAAACCGTCCGCCTGTTCCTCGCCCAGATGGCTTTGACGCTGGGTCCCGGGTGGATGAGCGCCATCTACCTTTTCTTCTTCAAAGCGGCGCGCGGTTTCACCACCCAACAGGCGACGATCCTTCTGGCGATCTATATTCTCGCCCAGATCCCCGGCTCCTTCCTCGCCGCCGCTCTCGCCCGGCGAATCGGCAAGCACCGGGCGCTGATGGCGACGACCACCGCCTTTTCCCTGGGGCTTCTGGCGATCTTCATCACGCCGAGGGGAGATCTGCTGGCCACCGTGCCCTCGATGATCTGGGCAGGGGTGATGGCCGCGGGTTTCGACCTGATGATCCGGGCGATGCTGGCCGACGTCGGCGACGAGGTCCGTCTTGTTCAGGGCAAGGAACGGATCAGTCTGCTCTACGCGGTCAACGGGTTGGCGGGGAAGATCGCGGCGGCATTCTCCATCGGCCTGACCTTCCCCCTCCTCGCACGCCTCGGATTCAACCCGGCCGAGGGGGCGATCAACGCCCCCGCCGCCATCGCCCATCTCGAAATGGCCTTTCTCATTGGCCCGATCGTCTTCGTCATGCTCGGCGGGGCCTGCGTGATCGGCTGGCGGCTCGACGCGCGGCGTCACGGAGAAATCCGCCAGCGACTGGACGAGCGCGATGCGCAACTGGCCGAAACGCCGGCCGGCCCGGCGTGGACCGGCCTCGCCGTCCCGCCTCTCGACCCGGAAATCAGCGGTTAGGAAAGCGCCGATGGACGCCCGCACCTTCGACCCCGTCGCCGAAGCGCCCCTCGCCGGCGCCGTGCCGCCGCCGGGGCGCTCGCGCCTCGACCGGTGGCGCGCACGCAAGTCGCAGCTTTTCCCGTTCATCCCCGAGCGGGCCTACGACCGGCCGCTGGTCCTGACACGCTCGGTGCTCGGACCGCTGGCGATGGTCAACGACCCGGCGGGGGTCAAGCGGGTGCTGGTCGACAATGTCGCCAACTATCCCAAGACCGCCCTCGAACAGAGGTTTTTCACCGCCCTTTTCGGCCAGGGATTGCTCGGAACCGACGGTGATCTGTGGCGCGCCCACCGCCGGGTCATGGCCCCGGCCTTCGATCCGCGCAGCGTGGCAGGCTACGGGCCGGCCATGGCCGCCACGGCCAAGGCCTTTCTCTCCCGGTGGGACGGGCTCGGCGACAAGGCTCCCGTGGACATGGCCGCCGAAATGACCCTGCTTACTTTGCGGATCATCTCGCGCACCATGTTCTCCACCGACAGCGAGGACGTGGTCGATCTCGTCGGCGCTACGGTGAGGAGCGGGGTCGATGTCGGCGGCGACTTCAATCTCCTCGACATTCTCCCGGTGATCGGGGCGGCGCGGATGCGGGCGCGCGAGGCCCGCATGGCGAGCCTGTTCGCACCGATGGACGCGGTGGTCGCCCGCCTCGTGGCCGAACGCGAGCACGCCGGCGGCGCCGCGCCCAGCGACCTTCTCGGCCGGCTGGTGGCGGCCAAAGACCAGGAAACCGGCGTCTCTCTGACCGCCCGCGAAGTGCGCGACGAGGTGGTGACCATCTTCATTGCCGGACACGAGACCACGGCGGTGACCATGGACTGGATCTGGTACGCCCTCGCCATGCGCCCGCGCGAGGAGGCGCGGCTGCACGAGGAGTTGGATACCGTTCTCCCCGGCCGAACGCCCCGACAGGACGACCTGCCGCGCCTGGCCTACACCCGCCGGCTGGTGGAGGAAGTGATGCGCCTCTATCCGGCCGCGCCCGGCCTTTCGACCCGCGTCGCCCTGGCCGACGACGTGGTTTGCGACCAAACCATCCGCAAGGGGACGGCCATCGCCTTGACCCCGTGGGTGCTCCATCGCCACCGCGTGTTGTGGGACGATCCCGAACGCTTCGATCCGGACCGCTTCCTCCCCGAACGGAGCGCCGGGCGGCAGCGCTTCGCCTATCTGCCGTTCGGGGCCGGGCCGCGGGTGTGCATCGGCCAGGTTCTGGCGATCAACGAGGCGATCCTGATCCTCGCCACCCTGGCGCAAGGCTACCGGCCGCGATTGGCGCCGGACGCCGATGTCGTGCTTCAACACAACGTCACCCTTCGCCCGCGCCATGGGCTGAAGATGACGCTCGAGCGGCGCACGAGGGCACGCAGGTGAAACTGGACAGCCGGGTCGCGATCGTCACCGGCGCGGCCGGAGGCATCGGCCGGGCGATCGCCATGGCCTTCGCCGCGGAGGGCGCCCGCGTGGCCATCGCCGATCTGAACCTCGTCGCGGCGCAAGGCGCGGCGGCGCAAATCGAGGCGGCCGGCGGAACGGCCATGGCCGTGGCGATGGACGTGGCGGACGAAGGGCAGGTAAACGCGGGCGTCACCAAGGTCGTGGAGGCGTGGGGCGGGATCGACATCCTGGTCAGCAACGCCGGGATCCAGATCGTCCACCCGATCGAGAGCTTTCCCTTCGCCGACTGGAAGAAGATGCACGCCATCCATCTCGACGGCGCCTTCCTGACCACCAGAGCCTGTTTGCCGCACATGTACGCCTCGGGTCGAGGGGGGAGCGTGATCTACATGGGCTCGGTCCACTCGAAGGAGGCCTCGGTGCTGAAAAGCGCCTATGTGGCGGCCAAGCACGGACTCCTCGGTCTCGCCCGCGTGGTGGCCAAGGAGGGTGCGGCCCACGGGGTCCGCGCGAACGTGATCTGCCCGGGATTCGTGAGCACCCCGCTGGTCGACAAGCAAATCCCCGAACAGGCGAAGACCCTCGGGATCTCCGAAGAGGACGTAGTCAAGAATGTAATGCTGAAAAACACCGTCGATGGTCAATTCACCACGGTGGAGGACGTCGCCGCCGTGGCCCTGTTCTTCGCCACCTTTCCCACCAACGCCCTGACCGGCCAGTCCCTGATCGTCAGCCACGGATGGGTGATGGAATAGCTCGGGCGGATCGCCATTCCCTTCCCTCCCAAGCCGGACTAAAGGCGGGCGATGACCGACGCGCTGCATCCTCTTGCCCACGGCGCGCCGGGCTCCCGCCGGCGCTTCGGCGGGCTGATGCTGGGATCGATGGGGGTGGTGTTCGGCGATATCGGCACCAGCCCGCTCTACGGCTTCAAGACCGCCGTCAGCCAGGCGGGGAGGGGAACCGTCGGCGCGGCGGAGATCCTCGGCGTCGTCTCGCTCACGCTCTGGGCCCTGACGATCGTCGTCACCGTCAAATATGTCACCTTCCTGATGCGGGCGGACAACAAGGGCGAGGGCGGCATCCTTTCGCTCATGGCCCTGGCGCAAGGCGCGATCGGCGCCCGCACCCGCGCGGTGCTAATCCTCGGAGTTTGCGGTGCCGCCCTCTTTTACGGCGACGCGATCATCACCCCGGCGATCTCGGTCCTCTCGGCAGTCGAGGGGTTGCGGACGGTGCCCGCCCTCGCTCACCTGGTGACGCCCTCGGCGGAAATCTTCATCGCCCTGACCCTGCTCGTGGCCCTGTTCATGGTCCAGTCGCGGGGAACGGCGAAGGTAGCCTCGTTCTTCGGCCCGATATGCCTGACGTGGTTCTTGGCCATCGGGCTTTCGGGACTTGGCCACATTCCGGAATTTCCGGGAATCCTGATGGCGTTCGATCCGACGCGTGGATTGGTGTTCCTCGCCCGCCACGGACTCGTCGGCCTCTTCGTGCTGGGCTCGGTCTCGCTCACCATCACTGGAGCGGAGGCGCTCTACGCCGACATGGGCCACTTCGGCCGCGGACCGATCCGGGCGGCATGGGGATGCGTCGTCTTCCCCGCCCTCGCACTCAATTATCTGGGTCAGGGCGCCTTCGCCATGCACTTCCTCACCACCGCCGCCGGGCGGGCGGCGGGAGCCGGCGACCGCGACTGGTTCTTCCTCATGGTTCCGGAAAGCTTGCGGGTGCCGATGGTGATCCTCGGCGTCGCGGCCACGATCATCGCCAGCCAGGCAGTGATCAGCGGGGCCTTCTCCCTTTCGAGCCAGGCCATACGACTGGGGCTCCTGCCGCGACTGACCCTGCGGCGCACGTCGGACACCCAGGCGGGGCAAATCTATCTCCCGACGATCAACTTCCTGTTGATGGGCGGCGTCATTCTGCTGGTGGGCGTTTTCAAAAATTCGCAAGCCATGGCCAACGCCTACGGTCTGGCGGTAACTGGCACCATGTGCGTCGATACCGCCCTGGCGGCGATCGTCGTTCGCAAGCTGTGGAAATGGAGCCTGCCGCTCACCGCGGCGGTCGTCGTTCCGCTCCTGACGGTGGATTTGACCTTTTTCGCCGCCAATTCTCTGAAACTTCTGTCCGGCGGCTGGGCGCCGCTGGCCCTCGCCGGAGGGGTGGTGATCGTCATCGGCACATGGCTGCGCGGCAGCGCGATCATCGCCGAAAAGTCGCGGCGCGACCGAATTCCCCTTGCCGATTTTCTGGAGTCGCTTTCGCGCAGGCCGCGCCACCGGGTGGCTGGGACAGCGGTCTATCTGACCGCCGACCCCGATCTGACGCCCGCCTCCCTGCTGCACAATCTCAAGCACAACGGCGTGCTGCACGAGAAGAACATCATCGTCACCGTCCACACCACCGACGAGCCCCGTACGGAGCCGGCGGGGCGAGCGTCGCTCGAGACACTGACCGCCTCGTTTGCGCGCATCGCCCTGTCGTTCGGCTTCATGGAGCGCCCGGACATCCCCAGCGCGCTCAGCGGATTACGGATCGGCGACGTCACCTTTGACCCGGCCTCGACCTCCTATTTTCTCGGGCGGCGCACGATCGTGCCGCGCCACGAGCACGGCCTCCGCCGCCTTCAGGACCGGCTGTTCATCGCCCTGGTCCGCAATTCCGCCGACCCCAGCGAGGTCTTCGCCATTCCGCCGGGGCGGGTGGTCGAAATGGGCGTGCAGGTGAGTGTTTGACGCGACGCGCGGCCGACACCGCTTGCATCGTCCGCCCGGCGGACCCAAAAGCCGCGCCATGAAATCGGCCGTGCATGCAGAGGGCGCCGCACCGGGGAACCCCGGCTCACGCCGACGCTTCGGCGGGCTCATGTTGGGATCGATGGGGGTGGTGTTCGGCGATATCGGCACCAGCCCGATCTACGGCTTCAAGACCGCGATCAGCCAAGCGGGCCGGGGGGCGGTGGGCGAAGCGGTCGTTCTGGGCATCGTCTCCCTTGTCCTTTGGGCCCTGATCATCGTCGTGACGATCAAATACGTCATCTTTCTGATGCGTGCCGACAACAAGGGTGAGGGTGGCATCGTCACCCTGATGGCGCTGGCGCAAAGCGCGGTGGGCGGCCGGACGCGAACGGTGCTGACGCTCGGCATCGTGGGAGTGGCCCTCTTCTACGGCGACGCGATCATCACGCCGGCGATTTCGGTCCTCTCGGCGGTGGAGGGGCTGAAAACCGTGCCGGCCCTGAGCACCTTGGTGACCCCCTCGGTGGAGATCGCCATCGCCCTTTTCCTTCTGATCGGCCTCTTCCTCGTCCAGTCGCGGGGCACGGCGAAGGTGGCTGCGTGGTTCGGACCCATATGCCTCGTGTGGTTCTTCGCCATCGCGGCGCTGGGGTTGGCGCACATTCCCGATTCGCCGGGAATATTGCGCGCGTTCGATCCCACCCGAGGCCTCGCCTTCCTCGCCGGCCACGGGATGATCGGGCTTTTCGTTCTTGGCTCGGTATCCCTGACCATCA
>JBDTKQ010000154.1:0-8034 GCA_039935235.1 Caulobacteraceae bacterium | reverse complement strand
CGCGGTCCTTGGCTAGAGCCTGATGCGTTTGCACGGAACAGATGCAAGCGCTGAATCAGGCCCTACACTCTTGAATTTAGAGCAAACCCCGTTCAGATGATTCCATCTGAACGGGGTTTGCTCTAGCCGCCGCCGTAAGGCTTGGTCAGCACTTCGAGGAAATGGCCGTCGGGATCAGCGAAATAGACGCCTCGGCCGCCGTCGCGGGTGTTGATCTCGCCGGGGTGGGCTTTCGCCGGATCGGCCCAGTGATCCACGCAGCGGCTTTCGATACGCGCGAACACGGCGTCGAAATCGTTCTCGCCGATCAGGAAGGCATAGTGTTGCGCGGCGATCGGGCCGGCGGTCTCGTGAAAATCGAGGGATACCCCGTTATCCATCTCGACCACGAGGAAGGGATCGAACCGCACGGGCGCCGGCCGCCCAAGCATTTCCGCGAGAAACCCCGCCGAGCTGATCTTGTCGCGGCACCAGACGATGGTGTGATTGAGTTGGGCGCTCATCTCGCTCGGCCTCCTCGCGACCCCGCGGCGGGCAAACTACAGGCCCGTCGCCGACGGCGGAACCCCCGCGCCGTGGCGGCGCGGGGGAATGGCGGTCAGCAGGCGGAGCGGACCCGCTGGGTCACATAGCGGCCGGCGTAGGGGTCCCAGACGCTGCGGCGGGAGACGCAGGTGGAATAGCCCCGATTGTCGCCGCCATAACCGTAGCCCGAACCGTAGTAGGCTTGGGGCTGGGGAGCGTAGCCGGAGCCATAGTAGCCCGAACCGCCGTAGCCGGAGCCATCGTAGCCCGAACCGCCATCGCCGGAGCCATAGTAGCCCGAACCGCCATAGCCGGAGCCGTAGTAGCCCGAACCGTAGGAACTCGAACCGTAGTAGCCCTGGTTGTAGTACCGCGGTTGGTTGTGGTTGCCCGCGATGACCGCGCCGAGGGCGAGACCGACCAGGCCGCCGGCGATCGCCGCGCCCGTATCGTTGTCGTGGTGATAGCCATAGCCACCGTTCCAATCGCGAGCCGCGGCCGGGGTGGCGACGGTAGCCGTCGCGCCGCAAAGGGTCAGGGCGGCGACGCCGGCGGTGAAAATCCTGTTCATCCGTTCCTCCAAATTCAATCGATGGCCGCACAGTGAACCGCCGCCGTTGAACCCTCCCTGAACGGGCGCCGACAGGTTGCGTTCATTTTCGCACCGCCTCGAACGTGAATATCCTGTCGCCGGCGCGGGGCGGACGGGGGCGATAGTTTCCCGTCACGGCCACATCCGAGAAGCCGACGGCGTCCAGGGCGAGGCCGAACTCGTCCACACCCCACAGGCGTCGTTCCATGGGTTCGATCTGGGTGTCCACCAGCCGGTTGTCGCGCCAGCGTTC
Source organism: Caulobacteraceae bacterium (assembly GCA_039935235.1). Lineage (GTDB taxonomy): Bacteria > Pseudomonadota > Alphaproteobacteria > Caulobacterales > Caulobacteraceae > Acaudatibacter. The sequence continues at coordinate 6,664 of JBDTKQ010000154.1, read as the reverse complement.
ATAGCGGATGTGGTGGCGCTCGCGTTGGGCGACCCAGTCCACGCCCAGCCGAGCGCCGGTGCAGGTCAACAGGTCGCCGTCCTCCGTGGTCCAGCACCGGCGGTCCTCCCCCGTCGCCGCCAGGAACGCCAGGCCGTCCAGATCGACGATGAGGCGCCCGCCGGGCGCGAGATGATCGTAAAACCGGCGAAGCACCGCCATGGCGACGGCGAAGTCCCCGATGAAGGTGAACGAGGCCCCCGGTATGACAATGGCGGCGAACCGCGTCTCGTAGGTGAAGGTCTCGAACCGCTGGAGGCTCAGATCCGGGGCGAATCCCCGCGCCACGCAGCGATCGCGGCAATTTGCCAGCATCTCCGGGCTGGTGTCGAAACCGGTGACATGGTGGCCGGCCTCCAGAAGAGGAACGAGGGTCCGACCCGATCCACAGGCCGGTTCGAGGATCGGACCGTCGACGTCCGCGAGGCGCCGAAGATGGAAGGCGGTGTCTGGAAGCGCCCCGAAGGGCTTGTCGATGTCGTAGATTTCCGCGGCGATCGAGCCATAGCGGTTGGTCGCGGTGGTGGTGGTCTTGCCGGGCATGGAGGGTCTCGTAAACAGCGCTGGCCCGTGAAGGGGAACAGACGCGTTGAAGGGCCGGGACGCGCGGCGCGGGTGGGCGCCGCGCGCGTCATACGAAGCCGACGTAAAAGTCGCGACCGTATGGAAACCTAGGCCTTCATGCCCACGAGGCTACATGGAGCGGGCGGCCGCTTCAAGCTCAGCAGGGGTAGCGGATGGGGCGGACGACGTAGCGGCCCCAATAGGGGTCCCAAACCGTCCGGTTGCTGTAACAGACCGCCGGCGTTCCGTAGTAGCCATCGTAGCCGTAGCCGCCGCCGAGCGCCGCCCCGACGGCGAGGCCGGCGAGGCCGCCGGCGTACAGCGCGCCCGGCCCGTAGCCGCCATAACCATAGCCATAGCCGCCGCGCCAACCGCCGCCCCGCCAATTGTCGCGATCGCCGCGCCAGCCGCCCCTCTCGCCGCCGCGCCAGCCTTCACCACCGCCATGCCAGCCACCGCCCCGCCCACCCTCACCGCCATGCCAGCCACCACTCCCGCCGCCGTGACCGCCCCCGCCTCGCCCTTCGGCGAGCGCCAGGCTCGGAACCGCGGTCGCGAGGGTCATGCCGGCGAGCGCTGTCGCCGCGAGGGCTGTTTTCAAGAACAGGTGCATCGAAACCTCCATGAGATCCCCCGCCAGGGACCGCCTTCGCTCGCGCGAGCGACCGCCCTTGGCAAGGCATGGGCGCAGGCTCGCCCCAGACGCCTGAACCGGGAGTGAACGGCCCAGCCGCCCTGAACGCCGCGGTCGTCAGGCGTTCACGTCGATCACCGTGCGGCCGCGCACCTCGCCGCGAAGGATGGCCGCCGCGACGGCCGGGGCGTCGGCGAGAGGAGACGTCGTGGTCATCGCGTCCAGCTTGGCCATATCGAGATCGCGGGCGAGACGGCGCCACGCCTCTTCCCGGTCGGGCTTGGGGCGCATCACCGAATCGACGCCGGCGAGGGTGACGCCCCGCAGGATGAACGGGGCCACCGAGGCGGGGAGGTCCATCCCTTGCGCCAGGCCGCAGGCGGCGACGACACCACCGTAGCGGGTGGCGGCCAGAACATTGGCCAGGGTGTGGCTGCCGACGCAGTCCACCGCTGCGGCCCAGCGCTCTTTGGCCAGGGCGCGGCCGGGTCCGGAAAGGTCGGTCCGATCGATGATTTCGGCGGCGCCGAGGGCGGTAAGGTAATCGCCTTGCGTGGCCCGCCGGCCGGTCGAGGCGATCACGCGCCAGCCCAGACCGGAGAGGAGGCAGACGGCCACGCTCCCCACTCCACCGGCGGCGCCGGTGACCAGCACCTCGCCGTCTTCCGGCCTCACCCCCAGCCGCTCGAGGGTCATGACGCAGAGCATGGCGGTATATCCGGCGGTGCCGATGGCCATAGCCCGGGCGTTCGAGATCGCCTCGGGCAGCTTCACAAGCCAGTCGCCCTTGACCCGGGCGCGTTGGGCCAGACCCCCGTGGTGGCCCTCGCCGACCCCCCAGCCGTTGAGCACGACGCGGTCGCCTGGCGCGAAGCCGTCGTGAGCCGACGAGTCGACCACGCCGGAAAAGTCGATCCCCGGAATGAGCGGCCAGACGCGGACCACCGGCGCATTGCCGCCGATCGCCAGGCCGTCCTTGTAGTTGATCGTCGAACAGGCGACCCGCACGGTGACATCGCCGTCCATCAGATCGGCGTCGGTAAGGGTGACGATACGCGCATCCGGAGCGGCGTCGGTCTTGTGGAGGCGAAGGGCGCGGAAGGTGTCGGTCACGGCGGCGGGCTCCTCGGGGAACGATCCGCCTTCCTACCGCGCGGCGCCGCGAAAGTCGCCTCGTCCCCGGGCAACCGGGGTTTCGCCGCCCCATGGGAAATACCTCGAACCTTATCAATAACTTGAGCTCAGATCACGAAGTCTTGACGCACCGGACACGCGCCTATAGGTTCCGCCCCGACTTGGCCGAGCCGCGTCGGCATCGATGGTCGGCGCAAAAAAAGACCTTGAAGTCCAATGCCCGACCGCGACGAGCCGAGCCAAGGCGCCCTTCGACGCCTCGACAAGCGGCTTGATGCGTTCGACGCGGCGCGCAAAGCCAGGCCCCTCGCCACCGGAATGGGCGCGGCGGGGGACGGCTATCGCCTGCTGGGCCAGATGCTCGGCGGGGTCCTGGGTGGGATCGGCCTCGGCTGGCTCGTCGATCGTTTCGCGCACACCAGCCCGTGGGGGGTGGTTGGCGGACTGGTGATCGGCGCCGGCCTGTCGATCTACGCCACCGTGCGCACCGCCTCGGCGATGAGCGCCCGGGCCAAATTGCAATCGGCGACGCCGCCATCGGTCGCCGCCGACGACGAAGAGGACGAAGACCGATCGTGAGGCCCCGTTTCACCCCCGACGCGAGCGCCCGCTGATGGCCGCCATCGAACCGATGGAGCAGTTCCTGGTCCACAAGCTCGTGGCCCTGCCGCCGATTCCCGTTCCGGGGCTCGGCCTCCTCGACATGTCGATCACCAATTCGGTGATGTTCATGCTGATCGCCGCGTCGCTTATCACGATCTTCTTCCTGGCCTCCGCCCGCCGACAGGTCGTGCCCGGACGCATGCAGGCTCTGGCGGAAATGCTCTACGGCATGGTCGAGGGGGCCTTGACCGGGGGCATCATCGGCGACCGCGGCCGCCCGTTCCTGCCCTTCGTCTTCACCCTGTTTCTCCTTATCGCCGTCCTCAACCTGATCGGCCTCGCCCCTGGCGGTTTCACCGTCACCTCGCAGCTGGCGGTGACCGCGGCCCTGGCGGTCATGACCTTCGCCACCGTCCTGGCCGTGGGTTTCGCCCGCAACGGCCTTGGCTTCTTCAAGCTGTTCTGGCCCACGGGCGTGCATTGGGGAATGGCTCTCTTCTTGATGTTCATCGAGTTCATCTCGTTCTCGGTTCGCCCGCTCACCCTGGCCATGCGATTGTTCGGCAACATGCTCGGTGGCCATGTGGTCACCTACATGTTCGCCAGCTTCGTCATCGGCCTTGGACTGTTCGGGCTGGAGGGCGCGGGGATCGCCAAGCTGGGACTTGTGGGCTCGGTGGTCTCGTTCGCCATGATCGTCGCGCTGATGGCGCTCGAGTTCGTCGTCGCCTTCCTCCAGGCCTTCGTCTTCGCGGCGCTGACCTGCGTCTATCTCAACGAGGTGGTGAACCTCGATCACGGCCACTGATCTCTTTCGTAAAACCTCAAGCAAACCCAAGGGACTTTCCGACCATGGACGTTACAGCAGCCAAATACATCGGCGCGGGCCTGGCGATGACCGGCCTGATCGGCGCCGGCGCCGGCCTGGGCATTCTTTTCGGCAACTATCTGCAAGCGGCCATCCGCAACCCGGCCGCCGCCGCCAGTGAGCGCGTGTGGCTGTTCCTCGGCATGGCCCTGGCCGAATCGATGGGCATCTTCGGTTTCGTGATGGGCTTCATCATCCTGTTCGTTAAGGTCTAGGCCCTCCATGGCCGATCCGGCGACCACGACCGCGACCGCCGCAGCCGACGCCGGGAGCGGCGGCCTGCCGCAGTTCGACCTGGCCCAATGGCCCGGCCAGATGGTCTGGGTCCTCATCGTCTTCGCGATTCTCTACGTGTTGTTCGCGCGGGTGTTCGTGCCACGCGTCGGCGGGGCGATCGACATGCGCGAGCAGCGCATCGCCGGCGATATCGGCGAGGCCAGACGCCTGAAGGCCGAGGCCGAGGCGGCCTCCACAGCCGCCGGCGCCGAGATGGATGAGGCCCGCGGCCGGGCGCGGAAGCTGGCCTTGGACGCCCATGACGCCGCCAAGTCCGCCGGCGCCGCCCGTCAGGCGGGAGAGGACGCCAAGGTCGCCGCCACGCTCGAGGCGGCCGAGGCCCGGATCGCGGCGGCGCGGGGCGAAGCCATGGGTCATGTTCGCGCCATCGCCGCCGACACAGCCCTGGCGATGATCGAAAAGCTCAGCGGAACGCCCGCCTCCCCCGCCGAGGTCGAACGCGCCCTGGCCGGCCACGCCTAGAGAGACGCCGCCCCATGTCCGTGCTCACCAACCCGCAAGACGCCCACTTCTGGATCTTCATCGCCCTTCTGGTCTTCATCGCCATCCTGTGGCGCGCGAAGGTTCCGGGCCTGGCCGCCAAGCATCTGGACGCCGCCGGCGCCAAGGTTCAGGGCCAGCTCGACGAGGCCGCCCGTCTGCGCGGCGAGGCCGAACAACTCCTGGCCGAGATCAAGGTCCAGCGGGCGAGGACCGACACGCTGGCCGGCGAGATGCTGGCCGCCGCCAGAACCGACGCCGAGCGCCTGCGGGCCGAGGCCGCGCTCACCCTCGAGGCGGATATCGAGCGTCGCGGCGCCTTGGCGGAGCGCAAGATCGCCACCGCCGAGGCGCAGGCCGCCGCCGACGTCAAGGCCGCCGCCGCCGATCTGGCCGCCCGCGCGGCCGAAACCGTCCTCGCCGCCCGCATCGCCGGGGCCAAGACCGATCCCCTGATCGACGCCGGCCTCGCCCGTCTGGGCGAGCGGTTTCAGTAGGCGCCGATCGCCTAGAGCAAACCCCTTTCAGATGGAATCATCTGAACGGGGATAATTTGCTCTAGATTCAAGAGTGCAGAGCCTGATTCAGCGCTTGCATCTGTTCCGTGCAAACGCATCAGGCTCTAGCGCGGCGCCGCGGGGCATGCGAAGCGGCCGCCGAGGGTGCCGTCACGCAGGTAGACACGAATCTCCGCGGAGCTTCCCGCTCCGGCGAGGCGCGCGCCAAGGAAGAGGGCGGCCGCCTCGGCCTTGGCCCCGCTGGCGAACACCTGGGGATTCTCCACCTTCGCCTGGCGCAACGCCCATCCATCGGCGAGGGGCTCGACCGAAATCACCTGGACCATTGGGCTCTTCCCTGATGCGCGTCACCGCCGTGTGACCCGGCGTCAAGACACCCTCATGACGGGAGCATCGTGACGACCGCAAGGCAAGCGGCGGGGGCGGCGATCCCAAGCGCGTGATCGGGTCGCTTTTTGCTCGGCGGGGACCGCGAACGAGGGTCGACTCACCGCAGATCGGGCGCGGTGGCCTCGGCCGCGAGTCGACAAACGGCCTGGTCGAGCGCCAACACCTCCTGACGATCCGAGCCGAGACGGCGAAGCGCGACCTTGCCCTCCTCGGCCTCGCGGCGGCCGACCACGGCGATCGCCGGAACCTTGGCGAGGGAGTGTTCGCGCACCTTGTAGCCGACCTTCTCGTTGCGAAGATCGAGCTCCACGCGGAGTCCGGCTTTGCGCAAGGCCGCCGCCGCGCGGCGCGCGTGGTCGTCGCCGTCGGAGGTGATCGTCGCCACCACGACCTGCACCGGCGCCAGCCACAGGGGAAAGGCGCCGGCGTGGTGCTCGATGAGCACGCCCAGAAACCGCTCCATCGATCCCAGGATCGCCCGGTGGAGCATCACCGGCCGGTGCTTGGCCCCGTCCTCGCCGATGTAGGAGGCGTCAAGCCGTTCGGGCAAGACATAGTCGAGCTGAAGGGTGCCGCACTGCCACGTGCGGCCGATGGCGTCGCGCAGGTGGAACTCGAGCTTGGGTCCGTAGAACGCCCCCTCCCCCGGAACCCGCTCGACGGCGACCCCGGCAGCGTTGGCGGCCCGCTCGAGCTTGTCCTCGGCGATGGTCCATTGCGCGTCGTCGCCGAACCGCTCGTCCGGACGAAGGGCCAGCTTCACCGCGTGAAGCTCCACCTCCAGATCGGCGTAGACGACCTTGAGCAGTTCGACGAAGGCCACCGACTCGGCCTCGATCTGATCGTCGGTGCAGAAGATGTGTGCGTCGTCCTGAACCATGCGCCGCACACGCAGCAAGCCCAGGAGAGAGCCGGAACTCTCGTAACGGTGCAGGCCACCGAATTCCATCATCCGGATCGGCAGGTCGCGGTAGGAGGTTTGGCCGTGACTGAAGATCTGCACATGTCCCGGGCAGTTCATCGGTTTCACCGCCAGAACCTCGCCCTCGGCGGTTTCGGAGACGAACATGCTGTCGTGGAACTTCGCCCAGTGGCCCGAGCGCTCCCACAGGCCGCGGTCCATGATCTGCGGGGTGG
>JBDTKQ010000153.1:0-6515 GCA_039935235.1 Caulobacteraceae bacterium | reverse complement strand
GCGGGTTCCCCGCCTGTTCGAGGGCACGCTGCCCAACTTCAACATCGGGACCAACCGCGGCGAGAGTTGCGGCGCGGCCCTCGTGACCGCCGTCGAGGCGATGTGCGACGCAACCGCCTTCTCCCGGGTGACCGACGGCCGCTTCAAGGGCGGCTACACCACTCGCCACTGCGGTCGCCCCGAAAGGAGCGTCCACGCCATCCAGATGGAACTCGCTTGCCGGGGCTACATGGCCGAGCCGGACGGGACCCTGACCCGGCAAAACTGGCCGCCACCTTTCGAGACATCCCGCGCCGCGCCGATGCGCGAGGCGCTTCATCGCGTCCTTGAGGCCTGCCTCGCCTTCGTCGGCGGCCAAACCGGAGATCGACCGTGACCCGCCTCGACAACAGCCGCGTGATCCGCAGTCCGCGCGGGCCACAGATCTCCACGAAAAGCTGGCTCACCGAAGCGCCGCTGCGGATGCTGATGAACAACCTCGATCCGGACGTGGCCGAACGGCCGGAAGAACTGGTGGTCTATGGAGGCGTCGGTCGCGCCGCCCGCGACTGGGAAAGCTTCGACGCCATCGTCGCCACTCTTCGCCGCCTCGAGGCCGATCAGACCCTGCTCGTCCAGTCGGGCAAGCCGGTGGGCGTCTTCCGCACTCACGCCGACGCGCCGCGGGTTCTGATCGCCAATTCCAACCTCGTCCCGCGATGGGCGACGTGGGAGCATTTCAACGAACTCGATCGCAAGGGTCTGGCCATGTACGGCCAGATGACCGCCGGCTCGTGGATCTATATCGGCGCTCAAGGCATCGTGCAGGGCACCTACGAGACCTTCGCCGAAATGGGCCGGCAACACTACGGTGGCGACTGGTCGGGACGGTGGATTCTCACCGCTGGGCTCGGTGGAATGGGCGGGGCGCAGCCTCTGGCGGCGGTGATGGCCGGCGCCTCGTGCCTGGCTGTGGAGTGCCAGGCCTCGCGCATCGAGATGCGGCTGCGCACCGGCTATCTCGACAAAATGAGCACCGATCTTACCGAGGCTCTCGGCCTGATCGACCGCGCCGGCGAAGAGGGCAAACCGGTCTCCGTCGGCCTTCTCGGCAACGCCGCCGAGGTCTTCCCCGAGATCGTCCGGCGCGGGGTGCGGCCGGACGCGGTCACCGACCAGACCTCGGCCCACGATCCGATCAACGGCTATCTCCCGGCCGGCTGGACCGTGTCACGGTGGCTCGACCGGCGGGAGCGCGATCCGGCGGCGGTGGAGTCGGCGGCCCGCGCCTCCATGGCCGTTCAGGTCCGCGCCATGCTCGAGTTTCAGGCCATGGGCATTCCGGTGGTCGACTATGGCAACAACATCCGTCAGATGGCGCTCGAGGCGGGCGTCGCCAACGCCTTCGACTTCCCCGGCTTCGTGCCGGCCTATATCCGCCCCCTCTTTTGCCGCGGCGTGGGTCCGTTCCGCTGGGCGGCGCTCTCGGGTGACCCCGAAGACATCTGGCGCACCGACGCCAAGGTCCGCGAACTGATGCCGGGCGACGCGTCGTTGCATCACTGGCTGGACATGGTCCGGGAAAGGATCCGCTTTCAGGGTCTTCCGGCGCGGATCTGCTGGGTAGGCTTGGGCGACCGCCACCGGCTCGGCCTCGCCTTCAACGCCATGGTCGCGAGCGGCGAGCTGTCGGCCCCCATCGTCATCGGCCGCGATCATCTCGATTCCGGCTCGGTCGCCTCGCCCAACCGCGAGACCGAGGCGATGCGGGACGGATCGGACGCGGTCTCCGACTGGCCGCTGCTCAACGCGCTGCTGAACTGCGCCAGCGGGGCGACGTGGGTGTCGATCCACCACGGCGGCGGCGTCGGGATGGGCTTTTCCCAGCACGCCGGCATGGTGGTGGTGTGCGACGGCACCGAGGCGGCCGCGCGCCGCATCGAGCGAGTGTTGTGGAACGACCCGGCCACCGGCGTCATGCGCCACGCCGACGCCGGCTACGAGATCGCCATCGACTGCGCCCGGGAGAACGGCTTGGATCTGCCGGGCATCCTGGGTTGAAACCCTTTCAGCGAAGCTGGAAACACGAGGGCCAGGTTTTCGCGCCCACGGTGAAGGTGGCCTCCCGCCCCTTGTTCCAGAATGTGACCGCATGCGGCCGGTCGATCCCCTCATACCGCGCTCCGGAGCCGGACACTCCCTGCCGCAGTCGATAGACATGGCCGTCCGGCGCTTGAATCGTGAGCCTGCCGCCTTCGAATTGCGTGGCGATCCGCGTCCGCCCGCGCTGGAAATCAGCCGTAATCGGCCGCCCCGCGGGCGTCTCCACGAGCGGTTCATGCCGGACCTCGGAGCAACCCGAAACCCAGAGTAGTGCGAGCAAGACGGTCGACCGATCAATGCCTCGCACTTCCTTGCCTCCATGATCCCGCCCCGCCTCCGACCCTTCGTTCATCGAGGAAAATTGGCAAAGGTCGGCCCTGCGAACCTCGAAGATCGCTCGTCGACTGTCGGCCCGCAACACCTCGCCGTGTCCCCTCACATCCGGTGGGTCGTCAGCAGCAGGCTCGTCTCCGTGGCGGCGATCCCCTCGATAAGGCGGATGTTGTCCAAGGCGGCGCTGAAGCCGGCGAGGCTGTCGGTGGCGAGGTCGGCGATCATGTCCCATCGACCATTGGTCATGTGAACGGCCTCCACCTCGGGAAAGCCGCGCAGGGCGCGCAGCACGGCACCGGAGCGTTCGCCCTCGACCGCGATCAACATGACCGCGCGCACACGCTGAGCCTCCGCCTCGGGGCGCACCCGCACGGTAAAGCCGACGATTTCGCCATGGCGATCAGACGGTCGATACGGTTCTGCACCGCTCCGCGTGACAGCCGCACCTGTTTGGCCAGGGCCGCCACGGGGGTCCGCGCGTTGGCGCGCAGCGAGGCGATGAGCTTGCGGTCGATCTCGTCCATGGAACTGTCGTATCGCCAGTATGGGTTCACGAATCGCCTGACTTCCGTGCGATTATCGCTCTTCTGCCATCTATTCGCCAGCCTCAAAATCGGCGACTCTCGCCTTGCGCCCCAATGTTCGCGCCAAGGGAGATCCCCATGACCACCCCGCCCACGTTCCTGATGACCGATCCGACGCACTACGATGTCGCCTATGAGATCAATCCGTGGATGCGCCCGGAGGCATGGAGCGCCGACCCGACGGCCAACCATCGGGCCGCCACCGCCGGCTCGCAGGCCCTCCGCGAGGCCCTTGAGGCGTGCGGCGCGCGGGTGCACATGGTCCCCGCGGCCGCCGGACTGCCCGACCTCGTGTTTCCGGCCAACGCCGCCGTGGTCCTCGACGGCAAGGCGCTCACCGCCCGCTTCCGCCATCCCGAGCGCCGGGGCGAGGAGCCGCTGTTCCTCGCGGCGCTCACCGCGCTTCGCGATCGCGGCGTCCTGAAAGACGTCGTCCCGATCGAAGGCTGTTTTCAGGAAGGCGCCGGAGACTGCATCTGGGATGCGAACCGCGGGCTTTTCTGGGTCGGCAGCGGACCCCGGTCGAGCCCGGACTCCGGGGCCATCATCGCCGCGCACTTCGGCGCCCGGGTCGTCGAACTGCCGCTGGCGACCGAGCAATACTACCATCTCGACACCTGCTTCTGCCCCTTGAGCGGCGGGGAAATCCTCTACCATCCGGCGGCGCTCACGGCCGAGGCGCGGCGGCGTTTGACCGACCTCGTTCCGGCCGGCCTCCTGATCGAAGCCACGGACCGCGACGCGCGGGCCTTCTGCGTCAACGCCGTCAGCCTCGGGCGCACCGTGATCATGGCCGCCCCCCCGAGCGACCTCCGCGGGCGGCTCGAGGATCGAGGCTATGACGTCGTCGGCATCGATCTTGCCCCGTTCATTCTGTCGGGGGGCGGCGCGTTCTGCATGACCCTGCGCCTGGATCTGGTGACCGCCGCGGCTCCGGCGCGCGCCGTGGCCGCCTCCCTCGCCCTCGCCTCGTGAAACCGGCCATGACCACGGACGTCCTCAAACCTGTGCGCCCGCGCACCGACTTCCTCGCTCTCGAAGCCGAATACGGCGCGCGCAACTACAAGCCCCTCGATGTCGTGCTCACCCGCGGCGAAGGGGTCTATGTGTGGGATGTCGAGGGTCGCCGCTATCTCGACTGCCTCTCGGCCTATTCGGCGGTGAACCAAGGCCATTGCCACCCGAGAATTCTGGAGGCGATGATTGCTCAGGCACGGCGGCTCACCCTCACCTCCCGCGCCTTCCGCAACGATCAGCTAGGCCCCTTTTACGAGGAGCTCGCCACACTCACCGGCTCCCACTCCGTCCTGCCGATGAACACCGGCGTCGAGGCGGTGGAGAGCGCCCTGAAAGTCGCCCGCAAATGGGGCTATCAGATCAAGGGCGTCCCGACCGACAAGGCCGAGATCATCGTCTGCGCCGACAATTTCCACGGCCGAACCATGACCGTGGTCGGCTTCAGCACCGATCCGGTCTCGCAGGCCGGCTTCGGCCCCTTCGGCCCGGGGTTCAGGATCGTGCCCTATGGCGACGCGGCGGCGCTCGAGGCGGCCATCACGCCCAATACCGTGGCCTTCCTCGTCGAGCCGATTCAAGGCGAAGCCGGCGTGATCGTTCCGCCCGCCGGCTACATGAAGGCCGCCCGCGCCCTCTGCTCGAGCCACGAGGTCATCCTGATCCTCGACGAAATCCAGACCGGCCTTGGGCGCACCGGCAAACTTCTGGCCGAAGAGCACGAGGGGATCGAGGCCGACCTCACCCTGATCGGCAAAGCGCTGTCGGGCGGCTTCTATCCGGTGTCGGCGGTACTCTCGAACAAGGAGGTTCTGGGCGTCCTCAAGCCCGGCGAGCACGGCAGCACCTTCGGCGGCAACCCCCTCGGCTGCGCCGTGGCCCGCATGGCGCTCAAGGTCCTCGTCGAGGAAGGCATGATCGACAACGCCGCGGTTCAGGGCGCGCGGCTCACCGAAGGCCTTCGTTCGATCCAGGGCGAGGCGATCAAGGCGGTGCGCGGCCGGGGCTTGATGATCGCCGTGGAGCTCCATTCGGAGGCGGGCGGCGCGCGCGGATATTGCCAGGCGCTTCAGGAGCGCGGCCTCCTCGCCAAGGAGACCCACGACCACACCATCCGCATCGCCCCACCGCTGGTGATCGACGCGGAGCAGGTCGACTGGGCGCTGGACCAGTTCCACGCGGTTCTGGCGGGGTAGGATCACCGGGCCTGTTGACAGGCGACCGCCCGGCGAACACTCTGACCAGAGTTAGTCAGAGAGCGCCATGACCACCTATAATGTCCTCGAGGCCAAGACTCATCTCTCGCGACTGATCGAGGCGGTGGAGAGCGGGCGGGAGGCGGAGATCGTCATCGCCCGCAACGGCAAGCCGGCGGCGAAGCTCGTGCCGGTCACGGTCAAGCCGGTTGGAAAGCGGCTCGGAATCGCCGAGGGCCGGTTTCGCGTCCCCGACGATATCGACCAGGACAACGATCTGATCCTGAAGCTGTTTCTCGGGGAAGCCGAGTGAGGCTGCTTCTCGATACCCACGTCGCCCTTTGGGCGGTGGCGAAGACGGGGGCGTTGACCGAAGCGGTCCGTAACATGATCGCCGACCCGGTCAATGAGGTCTGGGTGAGCGCCGTGAGCGTCTGGGAGATCGCCATCAAACACGCCCGGGGGCGAGGGCGACCGACGGATCTTGGCGTATCGGCGGCGCAGGCGCTGGAACTCTTCGTCGGCGCGGGATACGCCCTGCTCGACATCAAGCCCGGTCACGCCGTCGCCGTCGAGACACTGCCCCTCATCCACGGTGATCCGTTCGATCGCCTGCTCGTCGCCCAAGCGCTGACCGAGCCGCTGCGGCTGATCACCCATGACTCCACCATGGAGCGCTACAGCGACGCCTTCGTCTATTTCTGAACGTCAGCGCATGAACCCCTCCTCCGGCCTCGGACGTGGCGATCGCGTGCTGGTCACCGGCGCTTCCGGCTTCGTCGGCTCGGCGGTGTTGCGGGCGCTCGGCGGCCGGGGACTTCGGTTGCGCGCTCTGGCGCGCGCGACGAGCGCGCGGGACAATTTCGCCGGCGTGGACTGCGAGATCGTGGAGGGGGACATGCGCTCCGCCCCCGATATTGAGCGCGCCCTCGACGGCGTTCGCTTCCTCTTCCACGTCGCCGCCGACTACCGGCTGTGGGCGCGGGACCCCGGCGAGATCGCCCGCGCCAATGTCGAGGGAACGCGGACGGTGATGGCGGCGGCCCTCGCGCGCGGCGTCGAGCGGATCGTCTATACGAGCAGCGTCGCCACGCTCAGCGCCGGCGGGCCGGAAACCCTCGTGGATGAAACCGCGCCCTTGGCGGATGGCGAGGGAATCGGCGCCTACAAACAAAGCAAGGTCGCCGCCGAACGGCTGGTCGAACGGATGATCGCGACGCGAGCGCTTCCGGCCGTGATCGTCAATCCCTCGACCCCTGTCGGACCGCGCGACATCAAGCCGACGCCCACCGGCCGGATCGTCGTC
>JBDTKQ010000152.1:0-4789 GCA_039935235.1 Caulobacteraceae bacterium | reverse complement strand
GGAGGGACCCGCCGCGAAGCGGTGGGAGGGTGAGGGGCAGGCGCCCGGGAATGAGAGGAGGTCTGGTGAAGACCGCGTTGCTTGGCCTGATCGTCCTTGTCGCCGGCGCCTGGTTTTTCGCGCCGTGGTTCGCGTTTCAGGACATGCGCTCGGCGGCCGCGGTCGGCGATGCGGCGGGCGTGGAGGCGGTGGTCGATTTTCCGGCGCTGCGGGCGAGCCTGCGGCCACAGGTCGAGGCGCTGGTCGCGGCGCCGGGCGCGGCGCCGGCCCACCCGGCGGCCCGGCCGTGGTGGCTGCCGTCGTTCATCCCCCTGCCCGACCGCAACCCGGTCTCCGAGGTCATCGGCGGTTTCGACCGGGAGGCGCGGGTGGTCCGGCGCGTGAACGTCCTTGCCTCGCCGGCGGGGCTCGCCGGTCTGGCGCGGGGGCGGGCGTGGGTGCGCGATTGGGGAATGAGCCGGTTCCGCATCGATGTGCGGCCGCCCGGTGCGGCGAAAGCCGCGGCGCCGACCACCTTTACTTTCTCGCGACACGGGCTTTACGATTGGAAGCTGGTTCACGTCCGGCTGGGCGCGGGCGTGGGGTAGGGGAAGGGACGGCCGCCGCGCACCGCCAAAGGGGCGCCGGCGAAAAAACCGTCCGGATGTTCAGCTTCGGTTCAGTGTTCGGGGGCCATCCTCGCCCTTCGTTCGCGCAGTCTTGCCAAGGTGTCTCATGTTCGATCCCGACGTCAGCGACCGGCCCTTCGACGTTATCGCCAACGAGGACGGCGTGCTTTTGGTCGCCCCCAATGGCGCCTGTTTCGCGGTCACCGTCCGCGCGGCCGAGGAATCCGCCGCCCGTCTGATGGACGCCGTGCGCAGCGAGCGCGCCTCGCCCACGGCCCGCGCAATCCTGTAGCTAGACTCACCGCGCGCGGCAGGGACCGGGGTTCCAGTCGTACTGGGCCGCGACCGGGTTCCATATCCATTGACCGCACGCCGTCGCCGACGGGGCCGGAGACGGTCCGTAGTCCTGTCCCCACGCGCCGTCATAGGAGTCGTCGTCGTATTGGGTCACCACGGGGTCGGAGTAGGACCCCGCCGGATAGCCGTACGCCCAAGGATAGGCGAAGGCGGCGCCCAAGGCGAAGCCGAGGCCGGCGCCGCTCCAATAGCCCGGATAACCGTAGCCGTAGCCTCCCCACCCGTAGCCATAGCCGTAGCCGTGGCGGCGATACCCGTCACGGTCGCCCCCGCCATGCCAGCCGTTTCCGCGATAGCTTCCGCCGTGCCAGCCGCCCTGGCCCCGATCGCCGCCGCCGTGGAAGCCTCCGCCGCCGCCTCCTCCGCGCCAGCCGCCGGGACCCGCGTGATTTCCGCCCCCGCCCCCGCCTCCGCGATACCCAGCCCCGCCACCGCCCCCGCGGCCCTCCGCGTGCGTCTGCGCCCCGGCCGCCAGCGGTGAGGCGAGCAAAGCGACCAGCGCCCCGGCGACGAGGGCCGACTTCGCTGTGATCCCGACCATATCCATCCTCCCGGCGAGGCGCGCGATCATCGCTTGGCCTCGCCCAAGTGTCCCGTTGGAAGATAAGGTGCCGCGCCGGGGGCGCAACGCCGCCGGAGCGCCCAATCGTGGAGTTGCGCCGATGTGGAAACCTCTCGTGGCCGCGATGCTGATCGCCGGCGCCGCCGCCGCCCAGCCGGCCCCCTCCCGGCTGCATGACGCGCTGGCTCTCACTCCTGCGCAGGAGGCCGGCTGGGCGGCCTACACATCGTCCGCCGCCGCCGACGCCGGCCGGGCCGACCGGGTGAGCGAGGCCCGGTCCATGTTGCCCACCTTGCCGACGCCGCGTCGACTGGCCCTCGTGCGGGCGATGATGGCGGCCGACATGGCCGCCTTCGATCAGAACGCCCGGGCCGTGGTGGCCTTCTACCGCGGCCTCACGCCCGAGCAGCAGCGTATCTTCGACGCCCGGACCGCCCCGCCCGCCGACGCCTCCGGCCGGTGAGGCCGCGCGGGCGGGGTCACGCCGGATCGAAGGCGACGTGCAGTTCCTCGACGCCGCGCAAGAGCAGGTTGGGAACATAGCGAAAGGCGTTGCGGCCCTCCGCGAAACGCAGGTTCTTCAGCCGCGAGAGGACGATGGGAAAGGCGACCGCCATTTCCTTGCGGGCCAGCGAGGCGCCGATGCAGGTGTGGATTCCGGCCCCGAACGCCAGGTGGGATCGGGCGTCGGCGCGGCCGATGTCGAACCGGTCGGCGTCCGGGAAGTGGCTCTCGTCGCGGTTGGCCGCGCCGTAGCGCACGAGGATCGTCTCCCCGGCCTTGACCGGAACCCCGCCGATCGCCGCGTCCCGGGTGGCCACCCGCCACATGTTGTTGGTCGGCGAGAGAAACCGCAGCGTCTCCTCGACGAAGCCGTCGATCAGGGCCGGATCGGCGGCGAGCCTGGCCATCTGATCGGGATTGGCGATGAGATAGTAGAGGCCGGCGGTGAGCGAATGGGCCGTGGTCTCGTTGCCGGCCACCAGAAGTTGCTGAAGGATCGACAGCAGTTCCGGATAGTTCATCTTTCTGGGGTCGCCTTCCTCGGCGAGGTCGGCGTGGACCAGATCGGAGATGATGTCCTCCGTGGGCGCCGCGCGCTTTTCCTCGATCCTGGCGACGAAATAGCGCTGGAACTCGACGATCCGGCGGGCCGCCTCCAGCCGGGCCACCTTGTCCGAAACCCCGCCCAACTGAACGACGAAGGCCTCGCTCCAGCGATGGAACAGATCCATGTCGGCGCGCGGCGCGCCGAGCGAATCGGCGATCATGGTCATGGGCAGATGGTTGGCGAAGGCGGCCTTGAACTCGCACCGCCCGTCGCCGACGAAGCCGTCGATCAGGTCGTTGGTCACATTTGCCACATAGTCGCCCATGGCTTCCACCCGCTTGTAGGTGAAGGCCTTGCCGGCCAGCTTGCGATAGCGGGTGTGGGCCGGCGGGTCGGCGGTGAGCATGGTGTTGGTCACGGGCCACCCCTCGCTCAGGATGGCCGTCTCCTCGTCCGCCATCCCGCCGATAGAACCTGAGCGGAGGTGGGCCGCGAAGTCGTTGGAGAACACCAGCGGCTGGCGGTTGACCTCCATGACCAGATCCCGGGTCGAGACCGAGACGATGCCGGTCGCCGGGTCGCGATGCACCGGCGCCTCGGCCCGCAATCTCGCGAAATAGGGATAGGGGTCCTGCAGCACCGCCGGGTCGAAGGCGTCGATCTCGTGCAGGGGACAGGTGGCGGGGTCGATGGTCATCGCGGGGTCTCGCTATGCAAGAAAGCCGCCGTCCACGGCCAGATCGGCGCCGGTGGTGAAGCTCGCTTCGTCGGAGGCGAGGAAGACAATGGCGTCCGCCGCCTCGCGCGGTCGGCCGAGGCGCCGCATCGGGTGGGCCGCCGCGAAGCCGGCGATCACCGCCTCGCGGGTGGACCCGGCGGCGATCCCGCCGGCGATGTAGCCCTCGACCATCTCGGTGTGCACCGCGCCCGGCAGGACGGCGTTGACCCGGATGTCGTAGCCCTGTTCGGCGCAATGCAGGGCGACGGCGCGGGTGAGCAGCCGGACCCCGCCCTTGGACGCGGCATAGGAAGGAAAGATCGCCCCGGCGCGCACGCCCAGGGTCGAGGCGAGATTGACGATCGCGCCGCCGGCGCCGGCCTTCATCGCCGCCACCGCGTGCTTGCAGCCGAGGAAGGTCCCCTCGAGATTGACCGCGAGGGTGCGCCGGAACCCCTCGAGGGTCTCGTCCTCGATCGTCGCCGGGATGGATATGCCCGCGGAATTGACCAGGGTGGTGAGGGTCCCGAACCGTGCGCGGACCGTCCCGATCGCCGCCGCCCAGTCGCTCTGGGAGGTGACGTCCAGGCGCACGAAACAGGCGTTATCGCCCATGCCGTCGGCGACCGAGCGGGCCTTTTCCCCGTCCAGATCGGCGAGGATCACGCGCGCGCCCTCCTCCACGAACCGTTTCGCGGTCGCCGCGCCGATGCCGCTGGCGGCCCCGGTGATGAGCGCGATCTTGCCGTCGAGCCGCATGGTCTCTCCCGTCCGTGGCAAAAATAAAACAGATAGAGGCGCCCATAACAAGCACAGTTGACTTTTTTTCCGCCGCCTTCGACATTGAACCAACGCCGCGCACAGAGGCGGGAAGGGACGCGTCACGACGTCCGGCCCGTCCGAAACGCCAACGCACCACGCGGCGGGGGAGGACTTGAACCATGCGCCGCACCGCCGACAAGATCGCCGCCAGACCCCTGATCGTCGCCCTGGGCGCGACCGCGCTGGCCGGGCTCTTCGCCCCGCTCGCAGCGCACGCCGCCGCGGCCGCGAGCACCACCGCCGCCCGCCCGGCCAACGAGGTGGAGGAGGTGATCGTCACCGCCCGGCGGATCGAGGAAAAGCTGCAGGACGTGCCCATCGCGGTGAGCGCGGTCACCTCCAAACAGCTCGCGGAGCTGAAACCGCGAACCCTCGAGGATCTCAACGGCCAAGCTCCCAATCTCTTCATCGGCCGGGTCGGCGCCGGCGCGGGATCGGCGGCGATCTACATCCGTGGCCTGGGCTATTCCGACATCGAGAAGGGCCAGAATCCGGCCGTCGGCCTCTACATCGACGATGTGGTGATCGGCACCAACACCGCCCAGCTGATCGACACCTTCGATATCCAGCAGGTCGAGATCTATCGTGGGCCGCAAGGCATCTTCTTCGGCAAGAACACCACCGGCGGGGCCATCGCCGTCCATCGCAGCACCCCCACCCACGAATGGGGC
>JBDTKQ010000151.1:0-1629 GCA_039935235.1 Caulobacteraceae bacterium | reverse complement strand
TCCTTCAGCCGCCAGACGCCGGCGTCGCGGGAGGCGCCCGCTCGCCAGCCGTCGACCAGCTCGATCTGTCGGCCCACGGCGGGGAGCACTGTCTTTTCGTAGATCGCCGCCGCCCGCGCGCGCCAATCGCCGGGGATGTTTTTCAAGGCGGCCCGTCGCGCCAGCGAGGCGACCAGAATCGAGGAGTCGGCGGGCGTTCCGGCCAGTTTGCGCATCTGTCCGAGTGTCCGCTCAAGGATGAAGTCCGGCGGGATCGTCCCCAAGGCGGCGTCGTGCCGGGCGACCTCCCTTTCGTGGTCCATCACCGACGCGAAGGCCCCGAGTCGGTCGAGATAGGCCTCCGCGTCGGCCGGCGTCTCGATCGGGTGGTGCGTGTCGAGGAAGTCGGGGACCGATTGATAGACGCCGGTGAGCTGGGAAATAACATAGGGTCGCCCGGCGCCCGTGCCCCCATAGTCGAACAGACGGTTGGCCTCGGCCTCGCCTTCATAGACGTAGGCGACTGTGTCGTAGTTCACCGCCGCCATGCCGCCAAGCGCGGCCCGATCGATCGTCTTCAGCCGGGCGACCCGTTCGGCGATATCGGCCTTGTCGCGGGCGAAGGCCGCCAGCGAGCTGGCCGCCAGACGGCTCCTTTGCGGGGCCAGGGCGCCCACGTCGAGGCCCAGGCTCGTCGCCTCTTGTGGCGATCGGACGAGGTCGGCCTGGGCGAAGCTCGCAAGAAGAGCGTCCAGGGCGCCGGCCGGATCGGCGGAGGCGGCCCGCGCGAGAAGCGGGGCGAGGGCGCCGGATGCGGCGCCGGCGAGGAGGAAACTGCGGCGATCGAACAAAATGCGCTCCGGCTCAAAAGGCTGTCGGGTGGGGACGGGGTCTATCCGCCTTGTAGTCGCAGCTTGACCTGCTCGGCGAGGGACTTGATGTCGAGCGGCTTGGGCAAAAACGAGACCCCGGCCTCGCCTTCCAACAGATCGGAGAACTCCGCCTCGGCGTAGCCGGAAATGAACATCACCGGCGCGGCTCCAAGATAGCGCCGCGCCGCCTTCAACAGGCTGGGTCCGTCCATTCCCGGCATGATCACATCGGAGATCATCAGGTCGATGCGCCCGGCATTGTCGCGGGCCAAAACGAGGGCCTCCTCGCCGTCCCGCGCCTCGATCACCTCGTAGCCGCGGTCGCGCAACAGACGGGCGGCGATCCCGCGGACGAGGGGCTCGTCCTCGACGAAAAGGATCCGTCCAGCGCCGGAAAGGTCGCGGGCGGCGAGACGCCCGGGGGTGGATGGCGGCAGCTCGACGCTGGGCGCCGGGACATGGACCGGGAGAAAGATGCGAAACGTCGCCCCCTCCCCCGCCGGCGAACTCACCGCGATCGAGCCCTCGGACTGTTTGACGATGCCGTAGACCGTGGCGAGGCCAAGGCCGGTCCCCTCGCCAACAGATTTGGTCGTGAAGAACGGCTCGAAGATGTTCGCCATCGCCTCGGGAGCGATGCCCGGCCCGTCGTCGGCCACCTCGATCAGCGCCATCTCCCCGGCCGCTGCCCCGACGTGGCCCAGCGCCGCCGCCTGATCGGCGGAAAGGCGGGCGGCGCGCAGACGGATCACCGCGCCTCCTCCCGCCGCGACCGCGT
>JBDTKQ010000150.1:0-4740 GCA_039935235.1 Caulobacteraceae bacterium | reverse complement strand
GCCCAGGGCGTCGATCGCCGCGTCCATTTGCGCCACGTCCGGGGCGACCACCCCGGCGATGAGGTCGAAGGGGCCGCTCACCGATTGCAGGCGGCGGACGCGCGGCATTTTGCGGATGGCGGAGATGACGGCGGCGGCGCGCTTGCTGTCGA
Organism: Caulobacteraceae bacterium; assembly: GCA_039935235.1. Taxonomy (GTDB): domain Bacteria; phylum Pseudomonadota; class Alphaproteobacteria; order Caulobacterales; family Caulobacteraceae; genus Acaudatibacter. The sequence goes on along the minus strand of JBDTKQ010000150.1, from coordinate 4,588 downwards.
GGGTGATCATCACCCAGGCGTGGATCTCGCCTCGCTCGTGGGAGTCGGAGAGGCGCACGGTGTAGCCGGCGATGATTCCACCGCGCTCGAGCCGATCGAGCCGGCTTTGCACCGTTGTGCGCGACAGGCCGAGACGCCGCGCGAGGGCCGCGGTCGGCGCGCGGGCGTTCTCGCGCAGGGCGTCGAGGAGGCGGCGGTCGGTATCGTCCATGCGCGCTGACTTCCGGCGAAACGACGCAGGGTGTCGTCACATCGGCGGGTTGGCAAGCGGCGGCGCGGCGCGGATCAGGTCGTAGCGGCGCAAGCGAAAGACGACGACCGACACGATCCATCCCCCGGCGAAGAGGCCGATGACGACAAAGCCGAGCGCGCCCGAGCGGTCGTTGAAGGCGGCGATCGCGGTCCACGCCGCCCCGCGGGCGCCAAGGGCAGGGCCGATCGCGCCCATCGCATCGAGGCTTCCCACGACCACGCCCACACCGGCCACGCCCACCTCTCGCCCCGGCCCGGGTGAGGAAGCGGTCAGGCGAATCGCTCATTGGCCTCGGCGAATGGACGAAAGTAGCTTGTCATATCGGCGGCTTGCCCATGGGAACGGGCCGCAACCCCGATCATCCTCGACTCGCCACCGGGAGAGAAGCACATGAAAGACATCGTCGTCGTCGGCGCGGGCCACATCGGCTCGACCATCGCCCATCTGCTGAGCGAGACGGGAGACTATCGGGTCACCGTCGCCGACCGCTCGGCCGAACAACTGGCCGGGATGGGGAATGCCGGGCGCATCCTGCACAAGGTGCTGGACGTGACCGACGCCGGAGCTTTGGGCGATCTTCTCGCCGGCAAGTTCGCGGTGCTTTCGGCCGCTCCCTATCATTTGACGTTTCATGTCGCGGAGGCGGCCAAGGCGGCCGGCGCCCACTATCTCGATCTGACCGAGGACGTCGCCTCGACCCGGAAGGTGAAGGCGCTCGCGGCCGATGCGGCGAGCGTCTTCATCCCGCAATGCGGCCTCGCGCCAGGGTTCATCTCCATCGTCGCCGCCGATCTGGCGAAACACTTCGACGTGCTTCACGACGTGCGTCTTCGCGTCGGCGCCTTGCCGAAATATCCGTCCAATGCCCTGAACTACAACCTCACCTGGTCCACCGACGGGGTGATCAACGAATATTGCGAGCCATGCGAGGCGATCGTCGACGGCCTTCCGCGCCAGACCCGAGCGATGGAGGAATGCGAGGCCTTCGCTCTCGACGGGGTGACCTATGAGGCGTTCAACACCTCCGGCGGCCTGGGCACTCTGTGCGAGACCCTCGAGGGGCGGGTGCGCACTCTCAACTACCGCACCATCCGCTATCCCGGCCACGCGGCGATCATGAAGGCATTGCTCAACGATCTGCGTTTGCGCGACCGGCGGGAACTTCTGAAGGACATCCTCGAAAACGCTCTTCCGGCCACCCTTCAGGACGTGGTCATCGTCTTCGTCACGGTTTCCGGTCTGAAAGACGGCCACCTCGTTCAGGAAACCTACGCCAACAAGATCTATGCCCGGGAGATGGGGGGGCGGATGGTGAGCGCGATCCAGATCACCACGGCGGGCGCGATCTGCGCCACGCTCGATCTTCTCGCCTCGGGTCGTTTGCCGACCCGCGGCTTCGTGCGCCAGGAGGAGATCGGGTTGCCCCAGTTCCTCGCCAACCGCTTCGGCGCCGTCTACGCCTCGGCCGAGACCGCGCCGCGGGCGGAAGCTGGGTCTCCGGCTCTGGAAACCGCCGCGTGAACGCCCCGCTCCCCCCCTCGCTCGCCGAGGACGCCGCCGCCGTTCTCGACCGCCTCGGCGTCCCCGCCGACCGGCTGACCGGAGGCGCCCGCGCCGCCCGCTCGCCGATTACCGGCGAGACCTTGGCCATGATCGCCGACACCTCCGTCGCGGAGACCCGCGCGGCGGTGGACGCCGCCCACGGCGCCTTCCTCGCGTGGCGAGGCGTGCCCGCGCCACGGCGGGGCGAACTGGTGCGCCTGCTCGGCGAGGAGCTTCGCGCGGCCAAGGCCGACCTCGCCCAACTCGTCACCATCGAAGCCGGCAAGACCGTCTCCGAGGGCCTGGGCGAAGTGCAGGAGATGATCGATATCTGCGACTATGCCGTGGGCCTCTCCCGCCAGCTTTTCGGCCTGACCATCGCCACCGAGCGGCCGGACCACCGGATGATGGAAACCTGGTTGCCCCTGGGGGTGGTGGGCGTCATCAGCGCCTTCAATTTCCCGGTAGCCGTATGGTCGTGGAACGCGACGCTCGCCCTGGTGTGCGGCGACACGGTGATCTGGAAACCCTCGGAAAAAACTCCGCTCACCGCCCTCGCGGTGCAGGCGCTGTTCGACCGCGCCGTGGCTCGCTTCGGGGACGCCCCACCGGCCCTCTCGCAAGTGGTCACAGGCGGTCGGGAGGTTGGCGAGGCGCTGGTCGCCGCGCCCGCCGTGCGGCTGGTCTCGGCCACCGGCTCGACGGCCATGGGTCGCCAGGTCGCCCCGGTCGTCGCCGCGCGCTTCGCCCGCGCCCTGCTCGAGCTGGGCGGCAACAACGCCGCCATCGTCGCCCCCTCGGCCGATCTGGATCTGACCCTTCGCGGGGTCGCCTTCGCCGCCATGGGAACCGCCGGGCAGCGGTGCACGACCCTTCGGCGCCTCTTGGTCCACGAGAGCATCTACGACGCTTTCCTCCCCCGCCTCAAAGCCGCCTGGGCCTCGGTCAGCGTCGGCGATCCGCGCGCCCCGTCGACCCTCGTCGGTCCGCTGATCGACGCGGGCGCGCTCGACGCCATGAACAAGGCGCTGGCCGAGGCCGCCGCCGCCGGTGGGACAATTCACGGCGGCGAGACGGTCCGCGGACCGGGGAAGGGAGCCTATGCCCGCCCCGCCCTCGTGGAGATGCCCGGCCAACACGCCGTGGTGCGCCGCGAAACCTTCGCGCCGATCCTCTATGTGATGAAATACCGGGATCTGGCCGACGCCATCGCCCTCAACAATGATGTCCCTCAAGGCCTCTCCTCGTCGATCTTCACCACCGACATGCGCGAAGCCGAGCGGTTTTGCTCTCCCGCCGGCTCCGACTGCGGAATCGCCAATGTCAACATCGGCCCCTCGGGCGCGGAGATCGGCGGGGCTTTCGGCGGCGAGAAGGAAACCGGCGGCGGCCGCGAGGCGGGCTCGGATTCCTGGCGCGCCTACATGCGCCGCGCCACCAACACCGTGAACTATGGCGCGACCCTGCCGCTCGCCCAAGGCGTCCGGTTCGACCTTTGATCGCCGGTCAGGTTTTGTCTTTCGTCCGGTAGTCTCCGAACGTCTCGTCCCGGGCGGTGAGGGCGGCCTTCACCCCCTCGCGCATGGTCTTCATGTAGGCTCGTGAGGCGCCGGTATGCCAGCCAAGGGCGTGGAGGTCGGTGCCGGCGCGCAGACCCGCGCGCATCCCCATGGCCTCCATCTGACGGTGGACCAGACGCTTGTTGAGCTGGGCCAGTTCCGGATCGACCTTGGCGATCCGTTCCGCCATCGCCAGGGTTTCGGCCTCGAGCGCCCCGGGCGGGAACGAGCGGTTGGCGAAGCCGAGGCGGGCCGCCTCGGTCCCGCTCACCGCGTCGCCGGTGAGCATCATTTCCATGGCCGCGCGCATGCCGACGATCCACGCATGGTACTGATTGTCCGGCGGGCTCATCGTGCGCACCGCCGGATAGCCGATCTGGGCGTCGGCGGCGACATAGACGAGGTCGCAGGCGAAGGCCAGTTCGCTGCCGCCCGCCAGGCACCAGCCGTGAACCTGGGCGATCACCGGCTTGGCCAGGTCCCAGATGCGGAAACAACCCTCGACCACATGCCTGGCCCATTGGCCCTGACCGCCGGCGGTGTGGAAGGGAAGCTCGCCCAGCCCCGCCAGATCGTAGCCCGAGGAAAAGCACGTCCCCGCTCCGCGCAACAGGATCACCCGCACCTCGGGATCGCGATCGGCCGTCTCGAGGGCTGTGAAAAGTTCGCCGCGCAAGGCGTTGGACAGGGCGTTTCGCTTGGCGGGGCGATTGAGCGTGAGGCGCCGCACGCCGGGCGCCGGATCGTCGGCGAGGAGGATGGACTCTTCGGTCATGGCGAAATCTCCATTGGCGCCCGGGAACCCGGCGTCGCCGCCGCCCGTTTTGCAAGCGATCTTCACATTAGCGAGGCCTGACATGAGTGAGAATCGTATCGACGGCGCGGCCAAAAAAGCGGGCGGCGCGATCAAGGAAGCGGCCGGCAAGGTGACTGGCAACCGGGACATGGAAGCGCGCGGCGCCGCTCAAAAGATCGCCGGCGATGTCCAGAACAAGGTCGGCAAGGCCCAGGACAAGATCGGCGACGCGATCAAGCGCTGAGAGCGCCATAGCGAAAGAGGCGGCGCCGCCCCGACGGGCGGCGCCGTTTCCATGTGGGCCGTGGCCTCTGGTGAGGTGTGAATGCCGTCAGCGGGGCACGGCCTTCATTCCAAGGGGCGGCGGCGGCGGAGGCGAAGGAACGTTTGGCGGGGCCGAGGGGCCGGCGCTCGATCCGAGTGAGGTGATCCCCGCAT
>JBDTKQ010000149.1:0-3488 GCA_039935235.1 Caulobacteraceae bacterium | reverse complement strand
CCGCCCGGCGACGAGACCTTCGACCTGATCATCCTCAGCCACTTGCTCGAACATCTCGAGGATCCGGTGCGGGCGCTTGAGAAGATCCGCCCTCGGGTGGCCAAGGGCGGCCATGTCTTCGTCAACGTGCCGCTCAACGCCCCTATGCCCGACCACCTGATCCTGCTGCGCGAGCCGGGCGACGCCGAACGATTGATGGTCGAAGGCGGTTTCCGGATCGTCGAGTTCTCCGCCCACACCACCCAGAACGTCACCCTGTCCAAAGCGCTGCGCGCGAAATCCGCGGTGACCTGCTCCATCATCGCCGAGCCGGCGTGATGGGCAATACCTGCACATATCTCGAACTGTTTCGCGGCGTCCGCCCCCTCCACCACCTTCGGCGGTCCCCCTCCCCCGCCGTGCGGGTGAGGGTCAATCGGAGCGAAGCGGTGTCGATCCTCCCCCATCCTCTTGCGGGGGAGGGGGACCCCGAAGGGGTGGAGGGGGCAAGTGCGCGCGAGGTCCCTGACGTTCAAGAGGGCCGGACCAGACCCTGATGTTGTTCAATTCGTTCGTCTTCATCTTCGCCTTTTTGCCGCTCGCGTTGGCCGCCGCCTTCGCCGTAAGCCGGTGGCGGGCGGCAGGGATGAAGCTGGCGCTGGTGATCCTCTCCCTGGCCTTCTACGCTTGGGCGGGGCCGCGTCAGCTCCCCCTCCTCGTGGCCTCTCTGGCCTTTAATTTCGCGGTCGGCGAGCTGATCCGGCGGGCGTTGAAGGCGGGCCGGAGCGGAACCGTCGCGGCCCTGCTCGCCGTCGGAGTCGCCGCCGACGTCGCCCTGCTCGTCTGGTTCAAATACGCGCGGTTCGCGGCGGTGAACCTCGACAGTGCGTTCGGGCTCGGCATCCCGGCGCCCCACGTGGTCTTTCTGCTGGCGATCTCCTTCTTCACCTTTCAGGAGATCGCCTATCTGGTGGACACCGCCCGGGGGGAGACGACGCGCACCGGAGCGCTGGATTTCGCCCTCTTCTTCACCTTCTTTCCCAAGCTGATCGCCGGTCCGATCGTCCGCTGGCGCGAGATGGTTCCCCAGCAGCAGGGCCGCCGCTTCGGCGCCCTCCACGGGCGGGACCTCATGGTTGGGCTGGTGATGTTCGCGATGGGCCTGTTCAAGAAGACGGTGATCGCCGACACCCTGTCGCCCTACGTAAACCAGCTCTTCACCGCCGCCGCCGGTCACGGCGATCCGACCTTCGCCGCCGCGTGGCTGGCGGCGATCGCCTTTACCTTTCAGGTCTATTTTGACTTTTCCGGCTACAGCGACATGGCCATCGGCCTTGGTCGGATGTTCGGGTTGAAGCTGCCGCTCAACTTCCACTCGCCATTCCGCGCGCCCAGCATCATCGACTATTGGCGCCGCTGGCACATGACGCTGCAGCGCTTCGTCGTGACCTACATCTTTCAGCCCCTTTCGCTGCCGCTCAACCGGATGGCGGCGCGTCGCGGCCTCGCCGTCTGGCCGGCGTTTTTCCTCGCCATCGGCGCCCCGATCTTCCTGACCTTCGTGGTGCTGGGGGTGTGGCACGGGGCCGGCTGGACCTTCGCCGTCTTCGGGGTCATGCACGGGGTCTATGTGGTCGTCAACGAGGCGTGGCGCGAACGGGGCAAACGGGTTCGCCGCAAGCGGCGCCGCGGGGGCCTCGCCACTCCCGCGCCGGGGCGAGCCGAGCGCTTCGGCTATCACGCCCTCACCCTGCTGGCGGTGATCGTGGCCAACGTCATGTTCCGCTGCCTCACGGTGGGCGACGCGGTGTCGATGTGGAAAGGGATGGCGGGCCTCGCCGGGTTCGCCGGCCCGGTCCCCGGGCTCGACTGGGGTCTCGCCGCCGCCCTCGCCCTCAGCGTCGTCCTCGTCTTCTTCCTGCCCAACACCCAGCAGATCATGGGGGCGTGGGATCCGGCGTTCAATTGGAGGGAATGGAAGACCGCCGCACCGCCGCCGATCGCCTGGCGCTGGAAACCCTCTGCGGCCGGGATCGTCTTCGCCGGCGCCGCGCTCTTTTTCGGCGTCATGTTCATCCAGAGCGGCCAAGCCGTTTTCCTCTATTTCAACTTTTGAGGCGGGGGAGCAGTGCGTTGAACCCATCAATTGCGTCCTCCGGGCCGCGGCGCAACGCGGTGAAGCGGAGAGCCGGGATGACGGGTGGGGGAAGGTCCGCGTGAAGCGGCTTCACCCGATGCGGACCTGCGCCCTGGTCCTCGGCGCCGCGGTCGCCGTGGCCGCGGGCGCCTGCCTCCTGCCGGAAAATCCCTATCAGCGGTGGCAACTGCTCGACGGTACGATCCACGCCAACGCCCGGTGGATCTATGAGCGGTCGACCTTCGATCCGGCGCCTGTCGATGTCGCCGTGGTCGGCCCCTCGCGCACTGGGGCGGGGGTGAACGCGCCCAGGCTGCAGCGCGACCTGGCGGGGCGAGGGATTGTCGCCAACGTGGTCAACTTCTCCCTTCCCGAATCCGGACGCAACATCAACGAGGCGGTGGTCGCGACCCTCCTCGCGCGCAAACGCCCGACACTCCTGGTGATCGGCGTCACCGAACAGCCGGCGCGCCGCGGCCATTCGGCCTTCAAGTTCGTCGCCCCGCGCGGGATGATCGCCGATCCGGGCTACTGGACCGACGTCAATTATTTCTCCGACCTCGTCTACCTGCCATTCCGCCAGATGCGCCTGTTCCTCGCCGACGTCGCGCCGCGGGCCGCGGGCCTGACCAAGACCTTCGATCCGGCCGCCTATCGCGGGTCCTCCATCGACACCACCGGCAGCGTCGTCCTGCCCGGCGGCGCGGTGAAGGAAGGCGAGAAACCAGCCTCCGCCGCCGAGCTGGCCCGCGGGGTCGGCAAGCTGGAGCGCGGGATGCATCCGCCACTGCTTCCAGCCCGCGACGCCGACCTGGAATTCGGCGACGAGCGCCACAATATCCGCCGCATCGTCACTCTCGCCCACGCCCGGGGGGTGAAGGTCGCCTTCCTCTTCCTGCCTTTTTACAGCGGGCCGGGGACAATCGAGGAGCAGAGATTTTACGAGCAGTTCGGCCCGGTTTGGAACGCCGGCTGGCTGAGCCCCCATGCCGAATGGTACGCCGACTATGGCCACCTCACCCGCACCGGGGCCGAACACCTCACCGACTGGCTCGCTGGTCCCGTCGCCGCCGCGTTGCAGTCGTCCGATCCCCCAAGGAGAGCCCCTGCATGACTCCCTATCCGCCGCTCCACCACGTCGGCATCGTCCAACCGACCGAGGCGGAGGCGCTGGCGATGATGGCCCTGCTCGGCCTGGAGGAGGATTACCGCGGGTTCGTGCCCCAGTGGCGCGCCCTGTGCATCTTCACTCGCGCCGCCGGCCGCTCGCCGATCGAGTTCGTGGTCCCCGACGGCGGTCCGCTGGCGGCGTTCAACAAGGGCGCGGGGGGCCTGCACCACATCGCCCTTCAGGTGCCCGACATCCGCGCCC
>JBDTKQ010000148.1:0-8817 GCA_039935235.1 Caulobacteraceae bacterium | reverse complement strand
CCGGAGCAGGGCGGAGTTTTCCTGATCGTGGTCGATTTTATCGAGGAGGTGGAGGAACAGCTTCGCTCCGACCGGTACGCCGGCTTCGCGCGCCGCGCCCTGCCATGGTTCGCCCTGGCGCTGGCGGCGGTGGTCGCCGTCTGGCTTGGGGTGTGGGGCTATGACAACTGGCGCAACCGCAACGTCGCCCAAGCCTCCGTGACCTACGACAAGGGGCTGTCCGCCGTGGCGTCGGGCGACGCCGCCGGCGCGTGGACCGCCCTCGAGCCGATCGCCAAGTCGGGACCCCCGGCCTACCGCGGTCTGGCGTTGATGCAGGAGGGCAATCTGCGGGCCATGGCCGGCAAGTCGGCCGAAGCCGCCGCCCTCTACGACGCCGCCGCCAAGGCCGCGCCCAACGCGATCTTCCGCGACGCCGCGCGGCTCAAGGCGGCGCTCATCCTCATCGACACCACCCCTTATCCGCAAATTCAGACCCGCCTCGGCGCCCTGATCGGCGACAAGAAACCGTTCGACCTCCAAGCGCGCGAAGGCCTGGCGATGGCCAGGCTTCTCGCCGGCAAGGCCGCGCAGGCGCGTGGCGATTTCAACGCCATCACCCTTACGATCGGCGTGACGCCCGCGATGCGCTCGCGCGCCCAGGCCGCGATCGCCCTGATCGACGCGGGAGAAGGCGGGGTCCTCTCGGCCGCCGTCGCCACCGCCGCCACATTGCCGCCGCCCTCGGCCGCCACTCTGGCGCTTCCGCCCGGCGCACCCGCGACGGAGGATCAATCCAATCCGCAAGCCGCCGCTCCGGACGCTCCGGCGCCCGCCGCCCCGTAGGAACGCGCCATGAGGATCAGTCGGACCCTCGGGGTCCTCGCCGCCGCCGCGCTTGCCTTGGGCGCCTGTTCGACGGTCTCGAAGATCGGCGAGCTCAGTCCGTTTCACAGCAAGGCCAAGGAAACCGCCAAGGCGCGGGGGACCCGGATCCCGGTCATCGCGCTCAACGACCAGTTGAAGGTCGCCGACGCGCTCAAGGGTCAGGATTTCCAGATTCCCCCACCCCAGCCCGTCGCCGAATGGCCGCTTCCGGGCGGCACGCCGGCCCAGTCGGTGGAGCACGTCGAGGCGGGCGAGGCGTTCGTCATCGCCTGGCGCCGCCCGATTGGCGCGGCCTCCTCAAAAAAACTCCACGTCACCGCTCCGCCCGTGGGCGCGGCGGGGCGCATTTTCGTGATGGACGGGGGGGCCACGGTCTCGGCCTATGACGCGAGGACCGGCGCCCGGGTCTGGCGCACGGACGTCATGCCCCGCTCGAAGCGCAATCACGAAGCCTGGGGCGGGGGTCTCGCGTGGGGGGACGGGAAACTCTACGTCTCCTCCGGCTACCGTGAGGTGGTCCAGCTCGACGCCGCCACCGGCGCCCTCGGCTGGCGTACGGCGGTGGAGGCGCCGATCCATGCGGCCCCCACCGTGTTCGGCGGCCGGGTGTTCGTCGTCGACGTCAACGACGAGCTTCTCGCGTTCGACGCGGCCACCGGCGGGGTCGACTGGACCTACCAGGCGCTGACCGAGCCGGCGCGCATCCTCGAGGCCTCGAGCCCGGCGGTGGACAACCAGACGGTGGTCGCCTCCTTCGCGTCCGGCGAGCTGGTCGCGGTGCGCTCGGAAAACGGCAACGAACTGTGGAACGCCAGTCTCTCGAAAGCCAGCCGCACCAACGCTCTGTCGGAAATCCGCGACATCGCCGGGCGGCCGGTGATCTTCCAGTCGGACGTCTTCGCGGTCAGTCATTCGGACGTGTTCGCGGCCGTCGACCTTCGCACCGGCGCCCCGCGCTGGACCTTGCCGGTGTCGGCGATTACCACGCCGTGGCCGGCGGGAGACGTGGTCTATGTCGTCGACCAGGCCGGCCAGGTCCTGTGCGCCTCTCGCGAGAGCGGCCAGCTCTACTGGATCCGCGACCTCAACCAGGGGTTGAAGAAGAAGGCGCGGGCCATCTGGTCGAGTCCGATCCTCGCCTCAAACCGCCTCATCACCATCTCCGACAAGGGCGAGGCGATCGCCCTCAATCCCAAAACCGGGGCGACGATCGGGACCTTGAAGGTCGGCGGCGATACCCTGATCGGCCCGATCGCCATGGGCGGTATGCTCTATGTGGTGACCGAGACCGCCCAGCTCGTGGCCATCCGGTAGGGACATCGTTATGAGACTGGCCATTGTCGGCCGGCCGAACGTCGGTAAATCCACCCTTTTCAACCGCCTTGCCGGACGCAAGCTTGCGATCGTCGACGACCGGCCGGGCGTCACCCGCGACCGGCGCTTCGGCACGGGACGCCTCGGCGACCTCGGCCTTGATCTGATCGACACCGCCGGTTTCGAGGACGTCGCCGACGAGAGCCTCGAGGCGCGGATGCGGCGCCAGACCGAACTGGCGGTGGCGCAAGCCGAAGTGGTGCTCTTCGTAATCGACGCCCGCGAGGGGGTGGTCGCCCTCGACGAGCTTTTCGCCGCCGTACTGCGGCGCAGCGGCAAGCCGGTGATCCTCGTTGCCAACAAGACCGAGGGCCGCGCCGGAGACGCCGGCGCCCTCGAGGCGTGGAATCTCGGCTTCGGCGAGCCGGTGTCGATCTCCGCCGAACACGGCGAGGGGATGAGCGATCTGTTCGTCGCCGTGCTCGCCGCCACGCCGCCGGAGGCACAGGCGCGGGACGATTCCGATGCGCAGAACGACGACAAGCCGATCCGCATGGCCATCGTCGGGCGGCCGAACGCCGGCAAGTCGACGCTCGTCAACCGCCTGATCGGAGAGGAGCGCCTGCTCACCGGACCCGAAGCGGGTATCACCCGCGACGCGGTCTCCGTGGATTGGGCGTGGGAGGGTCGGCCGGTGCGGCTGGTCGACACCGCCGGTCTTCGCCGCAAGGCGCGCATCGACGAGAAGCTGGAAAAGCTCTCCACCCAGGACACGATCCGGGCCATCACCTTCGCCGAGGTCGTGGTGCTGGTGATGGACGCTACCCATCCCTTCGAGACCCAGGATTTGCAGATCGCCGACTTGGTGGAACGCGAGGGCAGGGCGCTGATCTTCGTGCTCGCCAAATGGGATCTTGTCGCCGACCCGGGCGCCCGGTTGCGGGCCTTCATCGAACGAGCCGAGGAGATGTTGCCGCAGCTTCGCGGGGCGCCGGTGGTCGCCCTGTCGGCGGAGACCGGACGGGGGCTCGAGCGGCTGATGCCCGCCGTGATCAAGGCGCACCGCGACTGGTCGACCAAGCTGAAAACCCGCGACCTCAACGACTGGCTGAAGATGGCGGTGGAGCGACATCCGCCACCGGCGGTGGGCGGGCGGCGGGTCAAGCCGAAATACATGGCCCAGACCAAGGCGCGGCCCCCGACGTTCGTCCTCTTCGCGAGTAGGGCGGACAAGCTGCCGGAGAGCTACCGGCGCTATCTGATCAATTCCATCCGCACCAGCTTCGACCTGCCGGGGACGCCGATCCGGATCACCGTGAAAAGCGGCGCGAACCCCTATGCCGACGAGACCACCGATCCGGTCAAGATGTTCCAGAACCGGCGGCGGCGCGCGCGGACCGCCACGCCCTGAACGAGACTGTCTCGCTCGGCGCCCCGGGATCGGCGGCGCGGGCCAGTTCGACGATCAGGGGTCCGATCTCCTCCGGATCGACCAGGGTGTGCGGCTCCTCGCCCGGGAACGCCTGTTCGCGCATTTTTGTGCGCATGGCGCCTGGATCGAGAAGGACGGCGCGGATGGGGGATATCTCCACCTCATCCGCCCAGCAGCGGACCATGGCCTCGACGGCGGCCTTGGTCGCTGCGTAGCCACCCCAAAAGGCCTTCGGGCGCGAGGCGGCGCCGGACGTGAGGAAGATGGCCCGCCCCCGGTCGCTGGTCCTGAGGAGGGGTTCGAGCGATCTGATCAGGCGAAAGACGGCCGTGACATTGGTGGCCAAAAGCTTGTCCCACACCGCTGGCGGGATGTGGGCCACGGGGCGAAGGCCGCCGAGGATGGCGGCGGCGTGGACGAGGATGTCGAGCCGGCCGTGCCTTTGGAACACCGCCAATCCGAGGGCGTCGATCCCCGCGCCGTCGGTCAGATCGAGGGGAACGAGCGTCGCCCGCTCTCCTCCGCCGGCGAGGATGGCGTCATCGAGATCCTCGAGCGCCCCTTGGGTGCGGCCCACGGCGATCACCCGCGCCCCCGCCGCGCCGAGCGCCAGCGCCGCGGCCCGCCCGATGCCCCGCGTCGCCCCGGTCACCAGCGCCACGCGGCCGTGAAGAGGTCCAACGGTCATTCGGACGTGCGCGACGCCCGCGCTCCGGGAGAGTTACGCATCGACGAGGAAGGAGAGTTGGCGTTCGACGATGTCGTCGCGTCCGGCCGCGATCTCGCGGTCGAGGAGGCGGGTGGGGTAGTCGCCGGTAAAATAGTGGTCGGTGAACTGGGGGCAGGCGGGGTCGCGCGGTCCGGCGCCGAGGGCCCAGTAAAGCCCGTCCACCGAGAGGAACCCCAGACTGTCCACCTCCAGCAATTTGGCCATCTCGGCCAGGCTGCGGTTGGCGGCGAGGAGGTCCTCGCGGTCGGGCATGTCGATGCCGTAGAAATCGGGCCATTTGATCGGCGGCGAGGCGCTGCGCAGGTGAACCTCGGCGGCCCCCGCCTCGCGCACCATGCGCACGATGCGCACCGAGGTGTTTCCGCGCACGATGGAATCGTCGATCAGCATCACCCGCTTGCCGGCGAGCACCGCCAGATTGGGGCTGAGCTTCATGCGCACCGCCAGTTCGCGGGCGTCTTGCGTCGGCTGGATGAAGGTGCGGCCAACATAGTGGTTGCGGATGATGCCCATCTCGAAGGGGATGCCGCTTTCCTGGGCATAGCCGAGGGCGGCGGGGACCCCGGAGTCGGGCACCGGGACGACCACGTCCGCCGCGACGCCGCACTCGCTGGCCAAGCGCGCGCCCATCCGCTTGCGAACGTCATAGACCGACCGGCCGTTGACCACGCTGTCGGGCATGGCGAAATAGACGTATTCGAAGGCGCAGGGCCTCGCGCGGGCCGCTGGAAACGGGCGGATCGACTGCACGCCATCTTCGGAGACGACCACCATCTCGCCGTGCTCGACGTCGCGTACGAAGCTCGCCCCGACCATCCCGAGGGCGCGGGTTTCCGAGGCGAACATCGCCTTGCCGTTCAGGTCGCCGAGCACAAGCGGGCGGATGCCCAAAGGGTCGCGGACCCCGATCAGTTTCTTGTTGGTCAGGGCCACGAGGGCGTAGCCTCCCTCCACCTGGCTGAGGGCGTCGATAAACCGTTCGACGACCTTGCGTTTGCGTGAACGCGCGAGAAGATGAAGGATCACCTCGGAATCCGAGGTCGACTGGAAGATCGACCCCTCGCGCACAAGTTGCTCGCGCAGAAAGAGGAAATTGGTCAGATTGCCGTTGTGAGCGATGGCGACGCCGCCCGATTGGAGGTCGGCGAACATCGGCTGGCCATTGCGCAGGAAACTGCCGCCGGCGGTGGAATAGCGCGTGTGGCCGATCGCCGCCGTTCCCGGAAGACGCCGGGAAATATCGGCCCCGGAAAAGGAATCGGCCACATGGCCGGGATGGCGTTCGGTATGGAATCCCTGACCGTCGAAGGCGGCGATGCCGCACGCCTCCTGACCGCGATGTTGCAGGGCGTGGAGGCCCAGAGCGGTGACCGATGCGGCGCTCTTGACCCCGAAGACCCCGAACACCCCGCATTCGAGGCGGAGTCGATCGTCGTCCCACTCGGGTCGCGGCGGGTCCGGCGCCAAATTCGACAGGCTCACAGCGGTTTCTCCACGGTCACGTCCAGCGCGCGGCGGCGGGCCTCGCCGCTTGGCGTCCTCGCGGGCGACCCGACGACACCTTCGCCCGTCAGGGGCGCGTCGCCCTCGACCGCCTCGACGACCGCGGGGCCGACGACCCCGGCAGCCCGCATGCCCTGGGGCGCCAGAGCCCGCAAGGCGCCCGCCGCGCCGGCGGCGAGCGGATAGACCCGCGCGCCCGTCATCCACGGCGGCATCCGCTCGGGCGGAGTCGCCGCCTCGAACAGGAGGAGGAGGCCGCCGATCACCACCAGACCGCGAACCACGCCGAGACCGGCGCCGAGCGTTCGGTCGAATCCTGACAGGGCGGTCTGCCGCACGCTCTGGGTCAAGGCGCCTCCCACGGTCCGAAACAGGAGATAGGCCGCCACGAACAGGATCAAAACCGCCGCCGTCCTGGCCAGCCACGGCGTGTGTATCACCTGACGGGCGATCGGCCCGGTGAACCTCAGGCTGAAGATGGCGATCAGGGCGGCGGCGGCGAAGGCGACGGCGGTGGTGACCTCCCGCGTCGCGCCGCGGACGAAACCGACGAGCCCCGAAACCAGCACCACCAGGCCGGCGATGGCGTCGAAGGCGTTCACGCCGGTGCGCCCCAATCTCCCTCGCCGATCAGGGCGACAGCCTGGGCGAGGCGCGAGACGCCGGTCACCGCAACGCCCCCGGCGCTCTCGGCGCTCGCCGGAGCGAGGGCGCGGGCGAAGCCAAGCTTGGCCGCCTCCTTGAGGCGCGACTCCGACCGGCTCACGGGGCGCACGTCGCCCGACAGGCTGATTTCACCAAAGACCACGCAATCTTGCGGCAAGGCCATGTCCAAGGCCGAGGAGGCCAGCGCCGCGGCCGCCGCCAGATCGGCCGCCGGCTCGCTGATGCGAAGACCGCCGGCGACGTTCAGATAGACATCGCGAGCGGCGAAACCAAGTCCGCATCTCGCCTCGAGCACGGCCATGACCATGGCGAGGCGGCCCGAATCCCATCCGACCACGGTGCGGCGCGGGGTTCCGTACACCGAAGGCGCCACCAGGGCCTGGAATTCCACCAGAACCGGGCGAGAGCCCTCGATCCCGGCGAACACCGCCGCTCCCGCCGACCGCTCGCCGCCCTCGTTGAGGAACAGGGCCGAGGGATTCTTCACCTCGGAGAGGCCGTCGTCGCCCATTTCGAACACGCCGATCTCGTCGGTCGCTCCGAAGCGGTTCTTGGTCCCGCGCAGAACCCGGAACGGATAGCCGCGCTCGCCCTCGAAGGAGAGCACCGCGTCGACCATGTGCTCGACCACCCGGGGCCCGGCGATCTGGCCGTCCTTGGTGACATGGCCGACGAGGATCACCGCGACCCCCCGCCGCTTGGCGAGGCGGACGAGCTCCCCGGCGCAGGCGCGAACCTGGGTGACCGATCCGGGACCGGCCTCGTGGGCGTCGCTCCACAGGGTCTGGATGGAGTCGATCACCACAAGGTCGAAGGCGTCCTGCTTCAGCGCGTCGATGATGGCCCGAAGCGAGGTCTCCGCGGCGAGCTTCACGGGGGCGTCGGCCAGGCCCATCCGCTGGGCCCGGGCGCGAACCTGCTCCACGGCCTCCTCGCCGGAGATGTAGGCGCAACGGGCGCCGCGCCGCGCGGCCTGGGCGCAGACCTGGAGCAACAGGGTGGATTTTCCCACGCCCGGATCGCCGGCGAGAAGGATGGCCGAACCCGGCGCCACCCCGCCGCCGCACACCCGGTCGAACTCGGCAATTCCGGTGACGAGCCGGGGCAGGTTGGGCGAGTCGGCCTCCAACGCCTCGAAGGCGACGCCGCGTCCGCGGCCGGTTCTTGCCGGGGCGAGGGAGCCGGGGGCACGGGACACCACTTCCTCCGCGAGGCTGTTCCACGCGCCGCACGCCGTGCATTGGCCCGCCCATTTGGCGTGGACCGCGCCGCACGACTGGCAGGCATAGACGGCGCCGTCGCGGGCCATGGAGAGGTCTTCCGATTCGCTCAGAACGAACGGAGAATAGCCCAAAATGGCGGGCCGTCGCGCGCGCCTCCCCATCGTTCTGGTTTAGGGCTAGCCTCCCGGGCAAGGAATGAGGAGGGAACGGCCATGACCATCGTCGAAGGACCCGCGCGCGCGGGGCTCGTCGCAAGGGTGCGGGGAATACTGCTGCATCCGCGTTCCGAGTGGGAGGCGATCGACGCCGAGCCGGCCACGGCCCGCGGTCTTTTCACCGGATATGCCTGCATTCTGGCGGCGATCCCCGCGGTGGCCGGCTTCATCGGCCGCCAGGCGTTCGGCGTCGCGGCGAGAGGCGCCTATTACCGCGCCGGACCGCTCGCCGGCCTGATAGAGGCGGTGCTGCTTTACATCCTGTCGCTCGTCTCGGTTTTCATTCTGGCCCTGATCATCGAGGCCTTGGCGCCCACGTTCGGCGGTCGACGCGACCGGGTATCGGCGCTGAAAGTCTCGGTGTACGCCTCTACGGCGGGGTGGGTCGCGGGCGTGTTTTCCCTCTTTCCGCCGATCTCGATCCTGACGGTGGTCGGAGAGATCTACGGTCTCTACCTGCTTTACCTCGGCCTGCCGCGCCTGATGAAAGCGCCCCCCGACCGGGCCTTGGCCTACACGGTGGTGACCATTCTGGCGGCCATCGTGCTGGGGCTTGTCGTTGGGCTGGTGCTGGCCGCTCTCGTCGCGGCGACGGTGATGGGCAACGCCGGATTGGCCCGAACGATCTAAGGTCAGCGCGGCTCGAACCGGCCTTCCCTCGCCAGGTTGCTGAACTTGGTGAGGTCTTCGTTGAAGTGCAGGCGCACCACGCCGATCGGGCCATGGCGCTGCTTGCCGATGATGATTTCCGCCAAGTGGCGGATCGGGTCGAGCTTTTCCTGCCACGCGAGGTGCTCGACGGTGCCTTCCTTGGGTTCGGCCCGACCGAGGTAGTAGGCCTCGCGGTAAATGAACATCACCACGTCG
>JBDTKQ010000147.1:0-2534 GCA_039935235.1 Caulobacteraceae bacterium | reverse complement strand
AGCCGGGAGCCGGACGAACCGGCGTTGCCGGGAGATCCGCGGGCGTGGATTGGGCGGTCGCCTCGAAAGTCGGATGGAAGGGCGCCCGGCTGGCCGTCTTCGCGGCCTGTCTCTGTGGGGCGCGCGCCGCCATCGCCCGGGACGACGGCGGCGGCGTGCTTGGGGTCAGGTTCGGCGGCGATGCCGCGCGGACCCGGGTGGTGGTGGATCTGGACCGAGCCGCCGCCGCGCGGGACATCGGCGGGGGCGACGGGCCCGAGCGGGTGGTGGTCGATCTGGCGGGCGTGGCCCCGGCGACGGACGGGCGCGGCGGTCGCCATGGCCTGGTCGAGAGCTGGACGCTCGAAAGCCGGTCCGGAGGCGCGCGGCTGGAATTGCGGCTCAACGCCCCCGGAGAGGTCCGCCGCCGTTTCCTGATTCCCCCGTCGGACGGCGTGGCCAACTGGCGCTATGTGGTCGATGTCGGGCCGCCGGACGCGGCCGCGCCGCCGGCTCGCCGCCACGCGCGCGCGCGCCCGATCCTCGCCTCTCGCCGGCGCGAGGTGATCGTGATCGACGCCGGCCACGGCGGCCACGATCCGGGCGCCGAGGGCGGCGGCGCGATGGAAAAGGACGTCACCCTCGCCGCCGCCCGCGTCCTCGCGGCGCGGCTGGAGCGCGAGGGCCGCTACAGGGTGGTGATGACAAGGAGCGCCGACGTCTTTGTCCCGCTCGCCGAGCGGGTGCGGATCGCCCGGGCCGCCGGCGCCGATCTGTTCATCTCCCTGCACGCCGATTCGGCGGGAGACGATCCCGCGGTCCACGGGGCGAGCCTCTATACCCTTTCCGACAGCGGCGGCACGCGGGTGAACTATGTCCTGGGGCCTCACGAATGGTTCGCGCGGGGCGCGAAGGGGGACCCGGCGGTGAGCGAAATCCTCCTCGATCTGACGCAACGCAGCACCCGCAACCGCTCGGCGGTGTTCGCCGGCCTGTTGCTCGACCGAATCGCCGACCGGGTGGATCTGCTGCCGCGCAGCCGCCGGGACGCCGGCTATTTCGTTCTCCTCGCCCCGGACGTTCCCGCGGTGCTCCTGGAAATGGGGTTCATCAGCAGCCCGGAGGATCAGGAGCGTCTTGCCGATCCGGCCCGGCAGGGGCGGCTGATGGACGGTGTCGCCGAGGCCATCGACGCCTATTTTTCGCAAGAGACCCGGCTCGCCGCCCGATAGGGCTCCCATTCGCGCAGCCCGTTGGCGCCCCGAAAGAAGGTTGCTAGAGCAGCGGCAGGCGGAGAGGGCGCTCCGCGGAGGCCCGCCGGTTTTGACCCCTGTCGATCGCTTGACCGCCCGCGTCGGCGCCGTGATCGCCGGCGCCGCGGCCGTCGCCGGCGTGTCGGCGGCGATCTACGCCGGCGTGCTCTTCCATCAGATGCCCAGTGGCTCGGAGCTGGCCGACTACCATCCGCCTACCGCGACCCGCGTCTATGCGTGGGACGGGACCCTGATCGGGGAGTTTTCCAAGGTTCGGCGGATCTATGTGCCCTACGACCAGATGCCGCCCCGGCTCGTCTATGCCTTCCTCGCGGCCGAGGATCACAACTTTTTCCGCCACGGCGGCGTCGACATGACCGGTCTGTCGCGGGCGATGATCAAGGATGTGTTCAACGTCCTGCAAGGGCGTCGTCCGGAAGGCGGCTCGACCATCACCCAGCAGGTGGCCAAGAACGTCCTGCTCAACAACGATGTTTCCGTCGGACGCAAGCTGAAGGAAGCGATTCTCGCCACGCGCCTCGAACAGAGCCTGACCAAGACCCAGATCCTCGAGCTCTACCTCAACGAAATCTGGCTGGGCTACCGCTCGTATGGCGTCGGCGCCGCGGCCTACAACTATTTCGGCAAGTCGATCTCCGATCTGACTCTCGCCCAGTGCGCCTACCTCGCGGCCCTCCCCAAGGGACCGGACAATTATCAGCCGGTGCGCCAGAAGGCGGCCGCCACCCGCCGGCGCAACATGATCCTTCGCGACATGGCTTTGCTCGGCTGGGTGTCCCGCGCCGAGGCGGTGGCGGCCATGGCCGAGGACCTGAAGGTCGAGGCGGCGCCGGCGCGGACCAAATACCGCGACGCCGACTATTTCGTCGCCGAGGCCCGGCGCGAGGCGCTGCGCATGCAATCCATCGGCCCGGAGGTGAACCAGGGCGGATTCTACATGCGCACCACCCTCGATCCCCGATTGCAGACCGCCGCCCGGATCGCCCTGATGGACGGGCTGGAAACCTACGACCGGCGGCATGGCTGGCGTGGGGCGTGGGGCCACGTGAGCATCACGCCCGGCTGGCAGGCGGCGACTCTCGCCAGGACCCCGCCCTCGGAGCGGCGCCAGTGGATGGCCGCGGTGGTCACCGCCTCGTCGGGCGGATCGGTCAGGGTTCAGACGGCGGCTGACGATTCGACAGGATCCCTCGTGCCGGGCGACGTGGCCTGGGCGCGCGCCGGCCACGGCCTGTCGGTGGGCGATCTGGTGTTCGTCGAGCCGGCGGAGACCGGGGGCGG
>JBDTKQ010000146.1:0-3240 GCA_039935235.1 Caulobacteraceae bacterium | reverse complement strand
GGGGCTGGCGGCGGCCAAGGGGTTTCTGGTCGAGGCGGCGCGGCTGAAACTTCTCCTGCCGGACGAGAGCGGTGCGGCGGCGCCGGCCGAGCGCGAACTTTCCGAGGCCGAGTGGGCCGCCCTCCACGCGGAGGCGCAAGGGGGCGAGGCATGAGATGGCGCCCGCAGCCGGGGCCGCAAACCGCCTTCGTGCAAAGCCCGGTCTTCGAGGTGGTCTATGGCGGGGCGCGCGGCGGAGGCAAGACCGACGCGGCGCTGGGCGATTTCGCGCGCCATGCGCGGATCTGGCGGGGGGCCGCGCGGGGCTTCTGGTGCGCCGCACGCGCCCGGCGCTCGAGCCCGCGGTGCAACGGGCGCGGGCGATCTTCGCACCCGAGGGGGCGACGTGGTCGCCTACCGGCGCGCGCTTCACCTGGCCAAGCGGCGCCACCCTGGCTTTCCGCCACCTCGACCGCGACGCCGACGCCGACGGCTATCAGGGTCACGCCTATTCGCGGGTCTATGTCGAGGAACTGACCCAGTTCGCCGATCCCCGGGCGGTGGACAAGCTGAAGGCCACCCTGAGGAGCGCCGAGGGCGCGGCCGTGGGGTTCCGCGCCACATGCAATCCGGGGGGGCCGGGGCACGCCTGGGTCAAGGCGCGCTACATCGACGCCGGCGCCGGGCGCATCATGCGCGAGGCGTATCTCAGCCCGTTCGACGGCGCGCGCCGGTCGCTCTCGCGGCTCTTTATCCCCGCCCGGCTGACCGACAACCCGGCCCTTCTCGCCAACGATCCGGACTATGTCGCGCGGCTGGCCCAGACCGGCTCGGCCGCCCTGGTCAAGGCGTGGCTGGAAGGCGACTGGAACATCGTCGAGGGAGCGTTTTTCGATGCGTGGAGTGTGCGAAACGTGGTGCGACCGTTCGCGGTCCCACCCGACTGGACACGCTTTCGCGCTTTCGACTGGGGCTTCGCCGCGCCGTTCAGCGTCGGCTGGTGGTGCGTCGCCTCCGACGAAATCCCCGTCGAAGGCGGCCGGATCGTTCCGCGCGGGGCGCTCGTGCGTTACCGCGAATGGTATGGCGCCGGCGGTCTCAGACTCACCGCCGAAGAGGTCGCGGCCGGTATCCTCTCCCGCGAGAGCGGCGACCGCATCGCCTACGGCGTCGCCGATCCATCCATCTTCCGCGAGGACGGCGGCCCCTCCATCGGCGAGCGGATGCGCCGCGCCGGCGTTTCCTTCCGGCCGGCGGACAACACCCGGGTGGGCAAGGCCGGGGCGCAGAGCGGCTGGGACCAGATGCGCGCGCGGATCGGCGGTCATGACGGCGCGCCCATGCTCTACGTGTTCGACACCTGCCGCGACTTCATCCGCACCGTTCCTGTGCTGCAGCATGATCCGGCCCGCCCCGAGGATCTCGACACCGCGGCCGAGGACCACGCCGCGGACGAGGCGCGCTACGCCTGTTCCAGCCGACCGATGGCCGCGCGGGCGGTGGCCCCCGATCCATGGCGCGACCGCTGGGACGCCCGCCGGCCGGTCAACGGGTGGAAGACGGCGTGAGGGGATACGCCCGGTGAACCGGGGGGGCGTCGGGGCGTTCAAGGACACGGGCGGCGTTCGCGAGGGTAGTTGACGATGACCGGTCCCGATCCGCGTCCACTGGCCGCCTCGCTCTCCTCCATCCCCGACGAGCGCGAACTGGCGGTGATCGCCGTGGAGCGTTCGCGGATGGCGATGATCGTCACCGATCCACACCGCGCCGACCATCCGATCGTCCTGGCCAATCAGGCGTTCTTCGACCTGACCGGCTATGGCCGCGATGAGGTCGTCGGTCGCAATTGCCGCCTTTTGCAGGGTCCCGGGACCGACCGCGCGGCGGTGGCGCGCATCGCCGACGCCCTCCGCGCCGGCGACGCGGTGAGCGTCGATCTGCTGAACTACAGGAAAGACGGATCGACCTTCTGGAACCAGTTGGCGGTGAGCCCGGTGCTCGACGAGGCGGGAAATCTGGCCTTTTTCCTCGGCTCCCAGCTCGATGTCAGCGCCAGAATGGAGGCGGCCGAGCTGCGCGCCGGGGAACATCTGCTCCTAGCCGAGGTCAACCACCGGGCGATGAACGCCCTTGCCCTGGTGCAATCGATCGTGCGGCTGTCGCGCTCGGACGATCCGGCCGCCTTCGCCGCGGCGGTGCGCGACCGGGTCGACGCCTTGGCCCGCGCCCACACCCTTTTGGCGGAGGCGAAATGGAAGGCGGTGCCCTTGAGGCGCATTCTCGAGGCGGAGGCCAGGCTCGAGGGCTCGGGGCGGATCGTCATGGAGGGCCACGACGCGGCGGTGAGCGGCCAGGCGGTGCAGCCGCTGGTTCTGGCCCTGCACGAGCTGGTGGCCAATGCCGGTCGCCACGGGGCGCTGTCGGCGAAGAGCGGGTCGGTGAAGGTCAGATGGGAGCCGGTGGGGGAAGGCGGCCGCGACGTCCATCTCAGCTGGTGCGAAACGGGCGGCCCACCGCCGCCGGAGCCGCGCGGATCGGGGTTCGGCATGACCATGATCCGTGGCCTGGTGGAGCGCGAACTGAAAGGCCGCCTCTCCCTGGACTGGCCCACGACCGGCCTGACCGCCGACTGGTTCCTGCCGCGCGGGGCGATGGGGTAGCGGGGATCGTGCAGCCACTCGCCTTCCCGCGCCTCCGCCGACGGCCTAGACTGGCGCCGCAGGAGGCGCCGCCATGACCACCGACCAGAGGCCTCACCGCTCCACCGCCGGCGGGGGGCAGACAGTGCACCGCCCGAACGGCGCATCGGACGACTTCCCCCCCGGCGCCACCTTCGAGGTGAGGGACGCCTGCCTGATCGTCACCGACCGCGGGGTCCTGCAGGCGATCTACGCGCCCGGGGAATGGAAGAGCGTGAACCAGCCATGAGGGGGGCGGGTCGCCCGGTCGGGGTCCATCGTCAGGACCCGGGCGCTCCGACCGCTCAGCGGGTGCGGGTTGCGTCGCGGCGAAAGACGATCTCCAGCCGGGCGCCGGTTGCGCGGTGAGCAACCGCCAGACGAGTTGCGCCGGATCTCTGTCTCCGTCCACTGTGCTTCCTCCATGGATCGTAAGCGAGCGTCTCGCGACCCCTCTTCCGTCGCCGCGCGACACCTTCTCCCGCATGGGGAGAAGGAAGGGCGCCACGGCCCTGGCAAGGGCGATCGACGACGTTTTCGCTCTGGTGGGCATCCTGTCCCGGGACAGCGCGGCGGCCGGACG
>JBDTKQ010000145.1:0-3823 GCA_039935235.1 Caulobacteraceae bacterium | reverse complement strand
ATGAGATGGTCGAGGCGCTCGACATGGCGCTCGGCGTGAGCACCGGTGTGCAACCGCGCCAAGGCTCGGCACCGGAGGTGAAGATTGACACGTTGCGCGGGCACGCGCCGCCCGTCGCGCACGCGGTTGCGGATCGTCGCCGCCTGTCTTGGCGTCGCCGCCGTCGCCGGAACCCTGGCCGCGCCGCCGCCGCCGGCGGGGTGGCCGCTCAGCGCCGGGCTCGGCGGCATGGGCGGCGACAGCCTGCTCCGCTGGCTGACCGATCCCCTGACCGTGCTCAACCTTCCCCATCCCCAGCTCATCGCCGCCGCCGTGCTCGCGGTGGTCGGGCTGACGGCGCTTTCCTTCACTCTCGGGCTTGGCCGGGCGACCGTTCCCGCCGGCCGCGCGACCGCGCCCCGCCCCGCCCATCCGCGCCGAACGCGCGAGAGGCCCCTCGATCCAGACCCTGCCGCGGGTGAGAGCGAGCCGCTCGTCGCTCCCGGCGCCGGGGCTCTGGCGATCCGCACGCCCAAGGGCGCGCCGCGCCCCTCCGGGCGCGAGGACCGCGAGGTTCAGGGCGCCCTGCCCTTCGAGACCGAGCGCGGCTTTCGCCTGCCGGAGCTGGCCATGCTGGCCAAGCCCAAGCCGCGGGCCTCGGCCTTCGACGAGGCGGCCCTGCGCCAGAACGCCCGGCTTCTGGAATCGGTGCTGGGCGAGTTCGGGGTTCGCGGAGCGATCGACCAGATCCGCCCGGGGCCGGTGGTCACCCTTTACGAACTGGTCCCCGCCGCCGGGGTCAAGTCGGCCCGCGTGGTGGCCCTGTCCGACGACATCGCCCGCTCGATGAGCGTGGCGGCCTGCCGGGTGAGCGTGGTGCCGGGGCGAAACGCCATCGGCATCGAGCTGCCCAACGCCCGCCGCGAGACGGTCTATCTGCGCGACCTTCTGGCCAGCGCCGAATACGAGAAGGCCGGCCAGATCCTGCCTCTGGCCCTTGGCGAAACCATCGGCGGCGAGACCTATATCGCCGATCTGGCCAAGATGCCCCACCTTCTGGTCGCCGGCACCACGGGCTCGGGAAAATCGGTGGGGATCAACGCCATGATCCTGTCGATCCTCTACCGCCTGTCGCCCGACGAGTGCCGCTTCATCATGATCGACCCGAAGATGCTCGAGCTCAGCGTCTACGACGGCATTCCCCACCTCCTCGCCCCGGTGGTCACCGATCCGAAGAAGGCCATCGTCGCCCTCAAATGGACGGTGCGCGAGATGGAGGACCGCTACCGCCGGATGAGCAAGATCGGCGTGCGCAACGTCGCCGGCTACAACGAGCGGGCGCGCGAGGCCCTGGCGAAAAAGGAGCATTTCGTCCGCACCGTTCAGACCGGCTTCGACGACAAGGGCCGACCGATCTACGAGGAGGAGAAGCTGCGCCCCGAGCCGATGCCCTATCTGGTGGTCGTGATCGACGAGGTCGCCGACCTGATGATGGTCGCCGGCAAGGATATCGAGGGCGCGGTGCAGCGTCTCGCCCAGATGGCGCGGGCGGCGGGCATCCATCTGATCATGGCTACCCAGCGCCCCTCGGTGGATGTGATCACCGGCACGATCAAGGCCAACTTCCCCACCCGCATCGGTTTTCAGGTCACCTCCAAGATCGATTCGCGGACGATCATGGGCGAACAGGGGGCCGAGCAGCTCCTCGGCATGGGTGACATGCTCTACATGGCCGGCGGCGGGCGTGTGACCCGTCTCCATGGCCCCTTCGTCTCCGACGCGGAGGTGGAGACCGTGGCGCGGTTCCTGCGCGAACAGGGCCGGCCGCAATACCTCGAAGAGGTTACCGCCATGCCCGAGGGAGACGACGACGACGGCGCCTCCGGCATGAGCGGCGAGGGCGACGGCGGAAGCGACCTCTACGATCAGGCGGTGGCGGTGGTCACCCGCGACCGAAAGGCCTCGACCAGCTATATCCAGCGACGCCTGCAGATCGGCTACAACCGCGCCGCCTCGCTGATGGAGCGCATGGAGCGCGAGGGCGTCGTCGGCATCGCCAACCACGCCGGCAAGCGCGACATTCTGGCCGGGCCGCCGCCCTGATCCTTCGCGGAGCGCGGGCGCCCCGCCCTTCTTCCGCCGCCGCGAACCGGTTAGGACGAGCTCATGCGCGCGCTCCTCCTCGCCATCGCCCTCCTTGCGGCTTGGGTCGCTCCCGCCGCCGCCCTGACTCCTGCCGACGACGCCCTCGTCGCCCGCGCGGTCGCCTATTTTCAGGGCCTCTCCACCGCCAGGGGACGCTTCGTCCAGACCGATCCCCGCGGCGGCGTGAGCGGCGGAACCTTCTGGCTGCAGCGCCCGGGCCGCGCGCGATTCGACTACGATCCGCCGTCCGGCCTCGTCATCGCCTCCGACGGCTTCAAGGTTCAGGTCGTCGACAAACGGCTGAAGACCGTCCAGAGCTATCTCCTCGGCGCCACCCCGCTGAGCCTGTTCCTGGCAAGGGACATCCGCCTCGACCGCGGGGTGAAGGTCGCCGCCGTGACCCGTTCGGACGGCGCCTTCACGGTCCTTGCCCGCGACGCCGCCCATCCCGATCGCGGACAGATCGCCCTGACATTCACCGAAAAACCGCTCACCCTCACAGGCTGGACTCTCACCGATTCCGCGGGTCAGACGGTGAAGGTGCGCCTGCTCGATTTCGCGGCCGCCACGCCCCGTCCCAAAGCCTTCTTCACCATTGATAACCCAAAACGCCTCGGCGGCTGAGGCGATGCGGATCGCGTCATGGAACATCAACTCCGTCCGCCTGCGCGCGCCACAGGTGGCGCGTTTCGTCGCCGAACACGCGCCGGACGTCTTGTGCCTTCAGGAGATCAAGTGCCGGGAGGCGGAGTTCCCCCATCAGGCCCTGATCGACGCCGGCCTGCCGCATATCCGCATCGCCGGCCAGAAGGGTTGGCACGGGGTCGCCATCGCCTCGCGCCTGCCGCTGGCCGACGCCCCGGCGCTCGACGTCTGTCGCGAGGGCCATGCCCGCTGTGTCGGGGCGATGGTCGCGGGCGTTGAGATCCAGAACTTCTACATTCCGGCGGGAGGCGACGTTCCCGACCCGGCGGTCAACCCCAAGTTCGCCCATAAGCTCGACTTCTTCGTCCGCCTTACCGCGGCGATGGCCCGCCGCGACCCCGCCCGGCCGCTGGTCGTCGCCGGCGACCTCAACGTCGCGCCCGGCGAGCACGACGTGTGGAACCACCGGCATATGTCTCGGATCGTCAGCCACACGCCGGTCGAGGTGGCCGCTATGGCTGCCCTTGCGGCGAGCCTCGGCTTCATCGACCCGGTCCGCGCCGCGACGCCCGAACCGGAAAAGCTGTTCTCATGGTGGAGCTACCGCGCGGCCGACTTCCGCGCCTCCAACCGCGGTCTGCGCCTGGATCACATCTGGATCAGCCCCGGCCTGCGCGCTGCTGCATTCCGCCACGGCAAGGCCGCCGCCCGCGTCCACGACGAGGCGCGCGCATGGGAACGCCCCAGCGACCACGCCCCGGTGAGCGCCGATCTGGCGCTGTGACGCCAAAAAATTGGGCCGGACCGCGCCTGCGCGACAATCAGTCGCCGCGCGGCCCGAACTCGGCCTCGTAGCTGGCGCGGGCGCGGTGGTACGCCTCAAGCCGCCGCTCATAGAGGGTCCGGTCCGCCCGGTATTTCACCATCCCGCGCTCGTAGTCGCGCCACGCGGCGCCGGAAGCGGGGCGGGACGCGGCGGTGCTCGGGTCGTCGAGGCGCGACGCCGCTGGCGGATGGGTGCGCCGGTGACGAGGCGCGGAAGCGGCGCGCGCCG
>JBDTKQ010000144.1:0-7135 GCA_039935235.1 Caulobacteraceae bacterium | reverse complement strand
CCGAGGCGGGATTCCGCGAGCGTTGGACCCTGTTCTGGGCCAATCACTTCACCGTCTCGGCCAACAAGCTGGCCACGGCCACTCTGGTCGGTCCCTTCGAGCAGGAGGCGATCCGCCCTCGCGTGTTCGGCCGGTTCGAAGACCTTCTGGTCGCCTCCTCCAGCCACCCGGCCATGCTCATCTATCTCGATCAGGCGCGGTCGATCGGGCCGGGGAGCCAGGCGGCCGCGTTTCAGGCACGCAACGGCAAACACGCCGGCCTGAACGAGAATCTCGCCCGCGAGATCATGGAACTCCACACCGTGGGGGTCGCCGCCGGCTACAACCAGAACGACGTCACCGAATTTGCCCGGGCGATGACCGGCTGGAGCCTCGGAGGCCTCCAGGAGGCGCCTGAACGGTCGGGCCGGTTCTTCTTCCGGGAACGCGCCCACGAGCCGGGTGCGCGCACGATCATGGGCCGCCGTTATGCCGAGGGGGGCCAGTCGCAGGCGCGGGCGGTGATGAGGGATCTGGCCGCGAGCCCGCACACCGCCCAACATCTGGCGACCAGGATCGCCCGGCACTTCGTGGCCGACGATCCCCCGTCCGCGCTCGTCGCGCGCCTCGAGAAGAGCTATCTCGCCAGCGGCGGCGATCTGGCCGTCGTGGCCCGAACCTTGGTCACGGCGCCGGAGGCGTGGACGCCCGCCGCGGTCAAGTTCAAGACTCCCTATGAGTTCATGGTGTCGAGTTGGCGGGCGGTGGGGAGCGCGCCCGCCGCCATCGAGCAGGTCGCGCCGGCGATGAACGCCATGGGCCAAAAGCCCTTCGGCGCCCCCTCCCCCAAGGGTTGGCCGGAAGAGGCGCAGGTGTGGTGCGATCCCGACGCGGTGGTCAAGCGCATGGTGTGGAGCGAAACCTTCGGCGCCCGGACCATCGCCGGTCGCGACCCGACCGTGCTCGCTCAAGCGGCTCTGGGCGCCCGCCTCTCCGCCCCCGTGGGCTGGGCCATCGCACGGGCCGAGACCCGCCCCGAAGCCCTCTCCATCCTCTTGATGAGCCCGGAGTTCCAACGCCGATGACCCGCCCCGAACCCCTCGATCCCGGCCGGCGCCACGCCTTCATCGGCGGTCTTTGTCTGACGGTGGCCATCCAGTTCGCCGGCTCCCGCGCCTTCGCCGACAGCCTCGGCGCCCATGGCCGGAGGAAACTTGTGGTGATCGTCTGCCGCGGCGGCCTGGACGGTCTGTCGCTCTCCCCTCCGGTGGGCGATCCGGACTACGCCGCCTTGCGCGGACTCATCGCCATCGCCCCATTCGGCCAGCCAGGCGGCGCCCTTCCCCTGGACGGAACCTTCGGCCTCCACCCGGCGATGCCGGCGGTCCACAAGCTGGCCCTCGCCGGTCAGGCGCGTATCGCCCCGGCGGTGGCCACGCCGGACCGAGAACGCTCCCACTTCGAGGCGCAGGATGTGCTGGAGAGCGGGGCGGCGGTGGTCTACGGCACGTCCTCGGGCTGGCTGAACCGAAGCCTCCAAGCCATGGGCGGCAAGGCGCGGGCGATCTCCATCGGCCCAACGGCGCCGCTGATCCTGCGCGGAAAGATCGAAGCGGCGTCATGGTCGCCGGGCGGCGGGGCGGAGCGCGACAGCCGCCTGCCGGGCATCCTTCAGGATCTCTACGCCGCCGACCCCCTCCTCGGCCCGGCGCTCGCCAGCGGCCTCGCGACGAGGTCCATGGCAAAGCTGGCCACCGCTGACGCTGCGGCGCTGGCCGGAGCTCCGGTGACCGTGTCCCAGACGGGCGTCGGCGGCGCCGCGCTGAAACCGGTGCTCAGCCAAGGCCTGCCGCAGGCCCGCACCCTCGGCGCCACCCTGGCCGCTTTCATGACCCAGCCGGAGGGCAAGCAGGTGGCCGCCGTCTCCATCGACAATTTCGACACCCACGCAAGTCAAGGCGCCGCCCACGGCCAGCTCGCCACGCGCCTGGCTTACGTCGACGCCTTCCTCGACGGACTGGCGACGGGGCTCGGCCCGGCGTGGAGCGATACGGTGGTGGTCATGGCCACCGAGTTCGGCCGCACCGCTCGGCTCAACGGCACGGCGGGCACCGACCACGGCACCGCCTCCACCGCACTCCTCCTCGGCGGCGCCCTGAAAAAGGGCGGTATCGTCGGCGATTGGCCGACCTTGGCGCAAAACCGCCTCTACGAAAACCGCGACACCGCCCCAACCCTCGACATGCGCGGCCTGTTCAAGGGCGTATTGCGCGATCACATGGGGATCGAGCGAGCGAAGCTGGACACTCTGGTGTTCCCGGGCAGCGCGAGCGTTGCGCCGGTCGGCGGGATCGTGGCGTAGCATTCGGATCGCCGTGTGATCTGGATCACCTCAATGAGCGACCGTCATCGCGGGGTCCAAAAAAAGCCCGGCCGTGACGGCCTTGGGGGAATGCGGGCCGTTGCTGCCGTTGCCGCAAATTGCGTTGAGCGCGATCTCGCCGGTTGATCAAAGATGCAACACCCGTCCGAAGGCGTCGAGCGACGCCTCGTGCATGGCCTCGCTCATCGTCGGGTGGGGGAAGACGGTGGCGAAGAGTTCGGCCTCGGTCGCTTCCATGGTGATCGCCAGCGCGAAGCCCTGAATCATCTCGGTAACCTCGCCGCCGACCATGTGGGCGCCGAGAAGCGCGCCGGTGGCGGCGTCGAACACGGTTTTCACCAAGCCCTCGGTCTCCCCCGATGCGATGGCCTTGCCGTTGACCCGGAAGGGGAAGCGGCCGACCTTTACCGCCTTCCCCCCCGCCTTGGCCTGCGCCTCGGTAAGGCCGACCGAGGCGACCTGCGGGGTCGAATAGGTGCAGCCGGGGATGGGCGCCGGAATGTCCGGCCCGGCCTTGCCCGCGATATGCTCGACGCAATGCACCCCCTCATGGCTCGCCTTGTGCGCCAGCCACGGCGGGCCGGCGACGTCGCCGATGGCGTAGAGACCTTTCACATTGGTCGCTCCGTGCCTGTCGATGGTGACATGGCCGCGGTCGACGCCGACGCCGAGCGCCTCGAGCCCGAGGTCCTCGACATTGCCGTCGATGCCGATGGCCACGATCGCCCGCTCCGCTTCGAGGGTCTCGGTCTTGCCGGAAATCTCGACGGTCACGGCGATGCCCTTGGCGGTTTTGGCGAGAGACGAGACCGTGGCCCCGACACGGAACTTCAATCCACGTTTCTCAAACGATTTGCGCGCGGTCGCCGATATTTCCTCATCTTCGACCGGGAGGATGCGCGGAAGGGCCTCGATCACCGTCACCTCCGCCCCGAGCGCCCGGTAAAAGCTGGCGAATTCAATGCCGATAGCCCCCGACCCGACGACGATCAGGGAAGCTGGCGCGATCTTGGGAACCATGGCCTCACGGTAGGTCCATACCCGCTCGCCGTCCGGGGCGAGGCCGACCTTCGGGGCCACCCGCGCCCGCGCTCCGGTAGCGAGGATCACCGATTTTCCGGCGAGCCTCCGCTCGCCGCCGCCTTTGAGCGCGACGATCACCCTGGGCGCCGCATCGCCTTTTTCCAGCCGGGCCGTTCCCTCGACCACCTCGATCTTGTGCTTCTTCATCAAAAACGCGACGCCCGCGGAAAGTTGTTTCGCGACCTTGCGGGAGCGGTCAACCAGCTTGGTGAAGTCATAGGACCGGCCTTCCACCGACAGCCCGTAATCGGACAGGTGGCCGAGTTGTTCATAGACCTCCCCGGACTTGAGCAGCGCCTTGGTGGGGATACAGCCCCAGTTGAGGCAGACACCGCCCAAGGCTTCGCGCTCGACGATCGCGGTCTTCAGCCCCAACTGTCCGGCGCGGATCGCCGCGACATAGCCGCCCGGACCGGCGCCGACGACCACCAGATCGAAACTGTCGACCATCCTCTAAAGCGCCGCTTCGATAGACGCCGCCAACGCCTTGGGTTCGATGTTGGGAGCGAAGCGCCCGATCACCTCGCCGTCGCGGCCGATGAGGAACTTGGTGAAGTTCCACTTGATCGCCTCGCTGCCGAGGAGGCCCTTCTTTTCGTGCTTGAGCCAGACGTAAAGTGGATGGGTCCCGGCGCCGTTGACCTCGATCTTGGCCATCATCGGGAAGTCCACATTGTAGGTCAGCGAGCAAAAGCTTGCGATCTCCGCCGCGTCGCCGGGTTCCTGCCCGCCGAACTGGTTGCAGGGGAAACCCAGAACGACGAGGCCACGATCCTTGTAGTCGCGCCACAGCGCTTCGAGCCCCGCGTATTGCGGGGTGAAGCCGCATTTGCTGGCGGTATTAACGATCAACAGCACCTTGCCGCGATAGCCGCAAAGCGGCGCGGGCGCCCCTTCGAGCGTTTCGGCGGTGAAATCATAGGCGTTCATTGGGGCGTCTTCTCCGTGGCTAGACGATCATCGTGATCGGGTCTTCGATCATGGTCTTGAAGGCGTTCAGCCAGCGGGCGCCGATGGCCCCGTCGACCACCCGGTGATCGCAGGTCAGGGTGACGGTCATCACCGTAGAGATGGCCAGAGCCCCGTCGCGCACCACGGGCCGCTTTTCCCCCGCGCCCACCGACAGGATCGCGCCCTGCGGCTCGTTGACGATCGAGGCGAACGATTTGATCCCGAACATGCCGAGATTGGAAACCGAGAAGGTGCCCCCCTGATATTCCTCGGGTTTCAGTTTGCGGGTCCGCGCCCGCTCGGCGAGATCCTTGGTTTCGGCGGCGATGGTCGCGAGGCCCTTGGTTTCCGCCGCCCGGACGATGGGGGTGATCAGGCCGCCGTCGATGGCCACGGCCATGGCGATGTCCGCGTGATGGTGGAAGGCGATGCCCTCGGGGCTGTAGCTGGCGTTGGCGGCGGGGACGCGCTTGAGGGCCGTCGCCGCGGCCTTGATCACCATGTCGTTGACGCTGATCTTGCCGGCGGCGTCGCCGAACATGGCGTTGATCTTCACGCGGGCGGCGAGGAGGGCGTCGATCTCGATGTCCACGGTGAGCGGGAAATGGGGCACGTCGCGGAAACTGTCGGACATCCGCCGGGCCACGGTGCGTTTCATGCCGTCGAGCGGGACCAGATCGTAGGACCCCGGCGCTATCCCCATCTGTTCGAGAGAGCGGACGGCGCGGGGCGCTTCGGCGGCCCCCTCCGCCCGTGGAGGCGCCGCGGAGACCGGCCCGACGGCGTCGCGTGCCTGGGCGGCGTCCAGATCGCGCCGGACAACGCGGCCGTGTGGTCCCGATCCCTTCAACGTCGCCAGGTCGATCCCGCGTTGGGCGGCGAGGCGACGTGCGAGCGGCGAGGCGAAAATGCGGGCAGCCCCCTCCACCCCCGGCTTCACCGGCGATCCCCCTTCCCCATGAGGGGGGAGGATGGGCACGGCTTTCGTTTCTGCCTCTCCTTTTTTGGGGGAGGGCGCGCGCGGCGCCTGTTCGCCGCGTGACGGAGGGGGCGCGGCCGCCTCCCCTTCCATCTTGAGCCTGGCGATGGGTGCGTTCACCTTCACCCCCTCGGTCCCCTCGTCCACTAGGAGAGCCTCGACGACGCCCTCGTCCACCGCCTCGACCTCCATGGTGGCCTTGTCGGTCTCGATCTCGGCGATCACGTCGCCCGATTTTACCGTGTCGCCAACCTTGACGTGCCATTTGGCCAGCGCGCCTTCCTCCATGGTCGGCGAGAGGGCGGGCATGAGGATGTCGGTCATGGGGCCTCGATGGACAGATGCGCGAGTTGGTCGGCGTGTCGCTCCCAGTCGCGCCCGTCGAAGGTGGTCAGCGCCAGCGGCAGGGTCTCGAAATCATCCAGACAGCGGGCATTCACGGACCAGCCGTCGGGATTGGACCGGGGGCGGTAAAAGCTCTTCACCCCGCAGATTTTGCAGAAAAGATGCCGGGCGGTCCGGGTGTTGAACTCATAGGCGGTGAGCTTGTCGGCGCCGCGGGTCAGGCGAAAACCGCTGCCCGGCACGATCAGGTGAATGAAACCGGTCATGGCGCATATCGAACAGGTGCAGTCTTGCGCTTCCGGCCGCGCCGGCAACGCCGCCTCGAACCGCACCGCGCCGCAATGACAGCCACCGCCCCGCCAGGTTGAAACGCCGCGCGCGCCGCTCATCGGTAGCAGACCGCCTTGACCGCCTCGACGATTTTGGCCACCGACGGCAGAGACAGAACCTCGAGGTTGGCGGCATAGGGAAGCGGCACATCCTCCTGATGGATGCGCAGCGGCGGAGCGTCGAGCCAGTCGAACGCGTGTTCCACCACCCGCGCCGCCACCTCGGCCCCGACGCCATAGGGACCCCACCCCTCCTCCACCGTCACCAGCCGCCCGGTCTTCTTCACGCTTTCGACGACGGTGTCGTGGTCGAGCGGGCGAAGGGTGCGCAGGTCGATCACTTCCGCCTCGATCCCATCGGAGGCCAGCGCCTCGGCCGCGTCGAGGGCAACCCCGACCATGCGCGCGTGGGTGGCGATGGTGACTCCGTCGCCCACCCGCCGGATTTTGGCCTTGCCGATCGGAACCAGCCAGTCCTCGATATCGGGCACGTCGAACTCGTGGCCATAAAGCATCTCGTGCTCGAGAAAGACGATCGGATTGGGGTCGCGGATGGCCGATTTCAACAGGCCCTTGGCGTCGGCGGCGTCATAGGGCGCGACGACCTTCAGGCCCGGCACATGGCCGTACCAGCTAGAATAGTCCTGGCTGTGCTGGGCTCCGACCCGCGAGGCGGCGCCGTTGGGACCCCGGAACACCACCGAGCAGCGGATCTGGCCGCCCGACATATAGAGGGTCTTGGCCGCTGAATTGACGATCTGGTCGATCGCCTGCATGGCGAAATTGAAGGTCATGAACTCGACGATGGGGCGAAGGCCGGCCATGGCCGCGCCCACGCCGAGGCCGGCGAAGCCGTGTTCGGTGATGGGGGTGTCGATCACCCGCCGTTCGCCAAACTCCTGAAGGAGATCGCGGCTGACCATGTAGGCGCCCTGGTACTGGGCGACCTCCTCGCCCATCAGGAACACCAGCTCGTCGCGGCGCATTTCCTCGGCCATGGCGTCGCGAAGGGCGTCGCGCACGGTGGTGCGGGTGAAGGTGGTTCCGACCGGAAGATCGGGATCGGCCGGTGGCGCGCGCGCCGCC
>JBDTKQ010000143.1:0-2326 GCA_039935235.1 Caulobacteraceae bacterium | reverse complement strand
ACCTCACCAATGAGACGGTGTTCGACCTCGAGAGCCTTCCGGCCCGCCTGACGGTGCTGGGCGGCGGTCCGATCGGCGTGGAACTGGGTCAAGCCTTCCGTCGCCTGGGCTCGCGGGTCACGGTGATCGACGACCACGGACTTCTCGGCAAGGAGGACGCCGGCGCGGCGCGCGTGGTGGCCGATCAACTCGAGGCGGACGGCGTCGAATTGCTGTTGGGCTACAAGGCCATCCGGGCCGAGGCCGGGCCCACGCTGCTGGTGGAAGGCCCGGCGGGAGAGCGCCGCGTCACCGGCGATTGCCTGCTCATCGCGGTGGGCCGAAAACCAGGTCTCGAGGGACTTGATCTCGAGGCTGCCGGGATCGCCTACGACACGTCAGGCGTAAAGACCGACCGCTCGCTGCGCACCACCAACCGGCGCGTGTTC
This sequence comes from Caulobacteraceae bacterium, assembly GCA_039935235.1. Classification (GTDB taxonomy): domain Bacteria; phylum Pseudomonadota; class Alphaproteobacteria; order Caulobacterales; family Caulobacteraceae; genus Acaudatibacter. Next base: position 1,898 of record JBDTKQ010000143.1, on the reverse strand, counting down.
GCCGTCGGAGACGTCGCCGGACGGGGGCAGTTCACCGATCTCGCGGCCGCCCACGCGGGCCTGTTCATTCGCAAGGCTCTCTTTGCGCTCCCCACCAATGCCGACACCCTCGTCGTCCCGCGCGTCACCTACGCCGACCCGGAACTCGCCCAGGTCGGCCCGACTGAAGCGGAGGCGCGGCGTATTCACGGCGACGGGGTCCGCGTCATCGTGATTCCCTTCGCGGACAACGATCGCGCCCGGACCGAGGGCGATTGCCGCGGCTTTGGAAAACTGGTCGCCACGGCGAGCGGCAAGATCCTGGGCGTTACTCTGGTGGGCCGTCACGCGGGCGACCAGATCGGCCTGTGGTCGCTGATCCTTTCGAGGCGGCTGAAGCTGAGCAGCCTGACCGGCATGATCGCACCCTACCCGACCCGCGGAGAGATCAGCAAAGGCATGGCCGGCCAATGGTTCGCACCGAAGCTCTTTTCTCCCGCGACCCGGCGACTGGTCGCGATCCTGAAGCATCTGGGCTGACAAGCCCGGGCGTTCCGTTCGTGTCCCAGAGTGCGCTCCCCCCTGCTTCCCCGGGCGAACCCGGACGAAGGGAAGCGACAAAAAGTGATGCTGAGCTATTGAAAACGAATGGCGCCGCCTGCGTGACTCGAACACGCGACCCCCGCATTACGAATGCGGTGCTCTACCGGCTGAGCTAAGGCGGCCCGATGGGGAGAGGCTCCTTTAGCGCGGGCGCCGCGCCGCGCCAAGTCAGTGGCAGGGATAGCGATTGCCGTCGGCCGCCAGATAACGTCCGTCGCGGGGGCTATAGGTGCTGAACTTGGCGGCGCAATAGGCGCTCCAGTCGCTGCCGCCATAGGGCGTCACATAGGGCTCGAGCTGGCCGTAGGGGATCGGCCCGGGTGGCGGGGCGTATGCGTTGGCGCTGGCCACCGCGGCGCCAAGAGCGATGCCGACCGCCGCGCCGGCGAGAACCGCCCCGCCGTTCGGGGCGTAGTAACTTCCGTGATAGTGGCCGCCCGGATAGTAGCCAGGGCGATAGCCCGGACGGTAGCCGTGACCATGTCCGTGGCCGTGGCCATGCCCGTGTCCGGGACGTGAGGGCTGGCCGGGCCGGTTGCCCGGGTTGGGGCGCGCGGGCGGACGCTGGCCGGCGCCGGGGCGGGCCATCTTGTTTTGGGCGCCGGCCAATCCCGGCGCGGCGGCTGTGGCCAGCAATGCGGCGGCCAGCGCCACCGCCTCGATCGTCCGCATCGTCATCGTTCCGCCCCTTGTGCGCTGTCCAGCGAAACAACCCCCGTCCGCGCGCGGCGTCAAGCCGTGGCGCCGCTTCTCAGTCGCGCTCGAAGGCCGCGGCGGGTTGCAACGCCTCGCCGAAGTCGCCGTCGTCGACGATCGGCGGGAAGGGGTCGCCGCTCTCCGCCGCGCTGATGAACGGGGCGCTCTCGACATAGGCGGTGGGAATCCTGGGCAGATCGTTCAGCGTCGGGTCGCGGCGCTCATGGCGCGGATGGACGAGCGCGGCGGTCTCGGCATAGGCCGCGACCACCCGCGCCCAGTCCGCGGGGGAATAGGCGAACGCCCTGCCTTGTGGATCGAGGTCGGACCAGTCGACCTCGCGCGGCGCCGCGGCGGCTCGGGCGATCCACGCCTGCGCCTCGTCCCGGCGGTCCTCGGCGAAGGCCACCCGCGCCATCAGTCCGGCGAGGCGATCGGTGGTCGGCTCCCCCTCGAGCGCCCGGGCGGCGACCCCCGCCGCGCCGGGATCCTGGGCGATCAGCGCCTGCTCCACGGCGACGATGCGGCTCTCCCGCGCGGCCGGGTCGAGGGCCGCGAGGGTGGCGAGGCGGCCGGCCCGGGCCTTGGGCGTCTCGTCGGTGCGCAGATCTCGCCACGCC
>JBDTKQ010000142.1:0-5143 GCA_039935235.1 Caulobacteraceae bacterium | reverse complement strand
TAGGCCTGGCCGTCGAGCGCCGCGACCGCTTCGCCGGCGCGGCCCAGACGCGCCTCGATGAAACCACCGGCGATCCTGGCCGCGTCATAGACGTGGAGCGGCCGGGCCCGGTCATAGGCGATCAGGTTGGTGACATCGACCAGGGCGCTGATCGGGCGCAGGCCGATGGCCGTGAGCCTCTGTTGAAGCCAGGCCGGCGAGGGGCCGTTCCTCACCCCGCGAATCAGGCGCCCGGCAAACGTCGGACAGGCCTCGGGAGCCGAAAGCCGGACGGCGATGGGGCAAGGAAAGGCGCCGGGGACCCCGGCCACGGCAGGATCCCTGAACCGGCCGACGCCCGCCGCCGCCAAGTCGCGGGCGATGCCGACGACGCCCAGCCAGTCGGGGCGATTGGGGGTCACCTCGAAATCGATCGTCGCCTCGAGGCCGAGGGCCGCCGCCGCCGGGGTTCCCACGGGCAGATCGGGAAGCTCGAGGATGCCGTCCGACTCGCCGGCGATCTCCAGCTCGGCGGCCGAGCACAACATGCCGTTGGACACCACTCCGCGCACCGCGCGCGGCTCGAGGGTGATGCCGGTCCCGGGGATGAACGTCCCGATCGGGGCATAGACAGTGACCAGTCCGGCGCGGGCGTTGGGCGCGCCGCAGACGATCTCCTTCATCCCGTCGCGGGTCTCCACCTGGCAGACCCGCAGGCGGTCGGCGTTGGGATGGGGAGCGGCGCCGACGATGCGGGCGACGCTGAAGGCGGCGAGGGTCCCGGCCGGATCGGCGACATGCTCGACCTCGAGCCCGGCCATGGTCATGGCGTCCACGATCCGCGGGGCGCCGGCGTCGGTCTCGAGGTGATCCTTGAGCCAGGAAAGGGTGAACTTCATCGCCTAGCTCAGGCCGGAGGCGGGGTTGGGGTCGGCAAAGGCGGAAAAGCCGTAGTGCGCCAGCCAGCGGGTGTCCCCGGCGAACATGTCGCGAAGGTCGGGCATGCCGTATTTCAGGGCCGCCAACCGGTCCACGCCCAGGCCGAAGGCGAAGCCCTGCCAGACATCCGGGTCGAGGCCGCAGGTGGTCAATATATTGGGATGGACCATCCCGCCGCCGAGGATTTCCAGCCAGTCATCACCCACGCCGATGCGGATCTGGCCGCCCGAGCGGTCGCACCGCACGTCCATCTCCGCCGACGGCTCGGTGAAGGGGAAGTGATGCGGGCGAAAGCGAGTGACCACGTCCTCGGCCTCGAAGAACCGCCGCACGAAGGCGTCGAGGGTCCATTTGAGGTGGCCCATGTGAATGCCCCTGTCGATCACCAGACCCTCCATCTGGTGGAACATCGGCGTGTGGGTGGCGTCGCTGTCGCAGCGATAGACGCGCCCCGGTCCGATCACCCGAATCGGCGGTTCCTGCGCGGTGGCGAACGGCGGCGCCCCAGGCGGCGAATTGGCCCGGCGCATGACGCGGATCTGGATCGGGCTGGTGTGGGTGCGCAGGAGCTTGCGCTCGCCGTCTTCGCCCGGGTGGAAAAAGAAGGTGTCGTGCATCTCGCGCGCCGGATGACGGGCGGGGAAGTTCAGGGCGGTGAAATTGTGGAAGTCGTCCTCGATGTCCGGGCCTTCGGCCAGGGCGAAGCCGAGCTCGGCGAAGATCGCCACCATCTCGTCCATCACCTGCATGGTCGGGTGGACCGAGCCCGCGCGCCGCGGTGGGGCGGGGAGAGAAAGATCGAGCCGGCCGGCCGCCAGCGCGGCGTCGAGGGCGGCGGCCTCCAGCACCGTTCGCCTCCCGGCGATCGCCGCGGCCACGCGGTCGCGCAGGCCGTTGAGCTCGGGACCCCGCGCGCGCCGCTCGTCGGGGTTCATCGTTCCAAGGGATTTCAGAAGGACGGAGATCGTCCCCGCCTTGCCCAGGGCGCCCACCCGCACCGCCTCGAGCGCCGCGGCGTCCGGCGCGGCGGCGATCTTCGCGAGGAGGTTGGATTCGAGGTCGGATTCACTTGTCATCGCGATTGCCCAAAAGCACCTCTCCCATCGGGAGAGGGAGGGGCCCGCGCCCGAAGAGGCGTGGGAGGGTGAGGGGTTACCCGCTCGGGGAATGAAGCGCTACCGCGATCGGCGAGGGCGGCTGTTCGGTTTGCCGCGGCCCCCTCACCTTCCCATTGCTTCGCAACGGGCCCCTTCCTCTCCCGGCGGGAGAGGCGGGATCAAACCAAAGCGGCGCGGACCTTGTCGGCGATGGCCTTGAACGCGGCCGGATCGTTTCCCGCGATGTCCGAGAGGACCTTGCGGTCGATATCGATCCCGGCCAGTTCGAGGCCGTGGCTAAATCGCGAATAGGTCAGGCCCTCGAGCCGGGCGGCGGCGTTGATCCGCTGGATCCACAGGGCGCGGAACGAGCGCTTGCGCACCTTGCGGTCGCGGTAGGCGTACTGACCGGCCTTGTCCACGGCCGCCTTGGCGGCGCGGATGGTGTTTTTGCGGCGTCCCCAGAAGCCCTTGGCTTGCTCGAGAACCTTCTTGTGCTTGGCGTGGGCGGTGACGCCCCGTTTGACGCGGGCCATTTGTTCGTCTCGCTTCTAAAGGATCACAGGCCGTAGGGCAGGAAGTGCTTGATGGTCTTGGCGTCGGCCTCGCTCATCACCTTCGTGCCGCGTTGCTGGCGGATGTATTTGGCGGAATGGCTGATCAGCCGGTGCCGCTTGCCCGCCACGCCGGCCTTGATCTTGCCGGTCGCGGTGATCTTGAAGCGCTTCTTGGCGCCTGACTTGGTCTTCAGCTTGGGCATTTCGCATCGGGCCGGAGAGCCGGCGCCGTCCTCTTTGGGAGTGGCTGTGTGACGCGCCGCCTTGGCATGCCTCTTGGCCAGGCGGCGCGAACGAAGGCGCGGTCTCTACGGCAAAGCGCGCGGCAAGACAAGATCGTCTGGCGGACCCGCGCGAAGCGCCCTTGCAATCGCGTTGAACTTGAACGACATTGTAATTCAGTCATATCCGGAGATCTCCATGGCCGCCAATGCCCTCGTCCAGACCCGAATAGACGGAGCGGTAAAGGAAGAAGCCTCCGTCGTGCTCGCGGCGATGGGCCTCACGGTCTCGGACGCGGTGCGGTTGATGCTCACGCGGGTCGCCCGCGAAAAAGCGCTCCCGTTCGAGCCTTTGACCCCGACTCCGGAAACGCTTCAGGCGATGCGGGAAGCCCGTCGAGGGGGCCTCCCGTCCTTCGCCGGCGTCGAGGATCTGATGACCGGCCTCAGTGCGGACGATTGAGCGGACCGGCCAGTTTAGGCGGGACTAAAAACGCGAGGCGAGGGGGCGTCACGGCGCATCGGTCGAGAAACAATTGATCGCCGTCGTCACGGCGTTGGTGAACGATCTGCCGCTGGATCCGCGTTTCCGCGATCACGGGTCAATGGCGCGACCATCGCGATTGCCATATCCGCCCAGATCTTGTCCTGGTCTACCGCAAGCCCGGTTCAGGCACGTTGCAGCTTGTCCCGTCTGGGTTCGCATGCGGAACTCGGCTGGTAGCGCCTCACGCGCGCCGCCTCGCCCGCGCCGCCGTCCGCCCTGCCGAGATGGCCAGAAAGATCGCCGGGGCGACGATCATGGCGCTCATGAAAAACGGGCCGTCGACGCTGATCCCGGAGAAGACGAAACCGGCGGCCAGCGGGCCGGCGACCCGGGCGAAGGCCCCGGCGGCGTTGCTCAGGCCCATGATCTGGCCCTGATTGTCCGGATCGATCGCCCCGCTCATCAGGGCCGAGGCGTTGGGAAAGGCGATAGACGAGGCCATGGAGGCCGCCGCCATCAGGGCGTAGGTCGACCACCCGCCGTCGGTCAGTGGCTGCATGGCGATGGCGACCACCGTCCCGGCCATGCCGATGGCCAGCATCCGCGTCTCGCCGAAACGCCGGGAAAGCTGGCCGGTGATGAAGAAATTGGCGAAGGCCGAGGCGGCGCTGGCAATGCCGAAGCACACGCCGACGTCGCGCGGCTGCCAGGCGAAACGGTGTTGCGCCCACAGGCCGAAGATCGATTCGATGCCGGTGAAGGCGAAGCCGACGACGAAGGTCAAGGCCATCAGCCGGCCGATCACCGGGTGGCGGGCGGCGAAGCCGAACATCACCCAGCGGCTCTTCGGATCGACCTCCGCCGGTCGCCGCGAGCGGCTCTCGCGCACGGCCAGGAAGATGCCCAGCGCCGAACATGCCGCGAGGCCCGAGGCGACCAGAAGCGGAATCTGAAAACCGATCGGCCCCGCCGAGGGTTTGGCCAGAACCCCGCCGACGAAGGGGCCGACCATGAAGCCGATGTTGTAGGCCGCGCCCAGCTTGGCCATCCGCCCGGCCCGCTCCTGGGTGGGGGTGACGTCGGCGATATAGCCCTGGACCACCGATCCGTTGCCCGCCGCCATGCCTCCGAACAGGCGGATGACAAAGGCGATGGGGATGTTCGGCGCGAAGGCCAAGAGACCATAACAGGCGCAATTTGCCAGGGTGGTGAAGATCAAAACCGGCTTTCGCCCCACCCGGTCCGACAGCCGCCCCCAGAACGGCTCGCCGAAGAAGGAGCCCAGGGAATAGGCCGAGAAGATCAGGGCGATCTGCCACGGCGCCGCGTGGAACGACTCGGCGTAAAAGGGCAGCAGCGGCACCACCACGCCAAAGCCCATCATGTTGATGAACATCACCGACAACAGGGTGTAGAGCGCCGCGGCCGATCGCCCGGCCGTCTGGCGCGGCGCCGTGGCGGTCATGGCCGGGGAGATAGGCCGGGGCGGCGAGAGGGACAAGCGGGGATCTGGTCGTTGAGACCGCGAGGGGCGCCCGGTCCGGGAGGACGACGGCGCGGTACCGGCTCCGCCACGCGGTCGCGGCGAGTTCTCCTGATCCGCCTCGAACGGAATTCTTCGGCGCCAGTATGGAATGGGAGACCACAGCCAGCCCCTCATGGCGCCGTGGCGGCCGGCGTGAACCGTCGGCTATGGTCACTTGGAAGAGCTTCGCCGACGACCCGCCTCAGGCGCTCGCGCGTGGTTGTGACGCCGCGCGGATTTCCCGGGGGGTCGCTGCCTCCGCGCCCAGGGCTCCGATGACGGCTTGCGCCTCGTAGGGGGTTTCCAACAGGGCGATCTCGTCTTCGCCCAAGGGGCTC
>JBDTKQ010000141.1:0-4585 GCA_039935235.1 Caulobacteraceae bacterium | reverse complement strand
GGGTTCGGTTACGGTTCCGGCCACCGCCGGTGGATTGGATCGGATCGCGCCCACGGCTTCGTTGCTCGACATCCGTTTCCTCCTTCGTGGATTGCGCCATGCCTCAGCGCAGCTAGCCGAGCGCGCTCTGGACGGTGGCGAGCCTGGCGCCCCGGTGCGCCAGGTCCGCACAGGCGCGGTCGCGCGCGGAGTCATTCGCGGCGCCCACGCCATCGCGCAGGAGCGTGACGTCGAAGCCCTTGGCCAAGGCTGTGCGGGTTGTCGCGGTGATGCACGCGTCCGCATAGACTCCGCCGATGATCAGGCGTTTGACGCCGCGGTCGGCCAGGAGAGTCGCAAGTCGTGGATTGGAGAAGGCGTCGGGGCCGCGCTTGATGAGGGCGGTCGAAGGGCTGACCTGATGGATCCGAGGATCGAGCAGTGATCCCCGGGACCCTTTGATGGCTGCGAAATTGCGCAGCAGGTTCGAAGGGTCGAGCAGATCGTAGGCGTTGAAAGTGTAGACGACAGCCAACCTGGTGCGGGCGCCGCGGTCGATCGCCCGATTCATCGCCTCTATCAGGCTGGAAATCTGGCCTTGCGCAATCGTCAGCCGTCCGTCCGGCTGAAGAAAATCTCGCTGCAAATCCATCGCCAAAAGCGCGGTTGAATGAGCTCGGTCGAACAGGCCCATTTGGTTCTCGGATTCCGGATTCACTGGCCAGGAACGACTGGAGCGATGGCTCTCGTCCGCGGCAGGCGTTCCCATACCCCCCGTACCGAGGTCAAGACCCGTGCGGTCGACGGGGGAAATATTCATTGCAAAACATATCTCTTCGCTTGGCGACGTCGGTCAGCGCGGTAAAGGACCTGACGACAGGCCCGGATGCAGCGCCAGGCAGAGAGACGTCATGCGGAGAGGACGATCAACGATGGTGAGACTGACGTTACTCCTGCTCATCTTGGGGGGCGCGGCGTGGGGGCGAGGGGTCGTGGAGCAAGCGCCCCGCGACGGCGTCCCGATCGACGCCTCGTTCATCGACGATCGCGTCACCGTCGACATGCCGGCGCCCGGCGGGCGGGGCCCCCTCCATCTGTTCACCGACACGGGCGGAGGATCGCTGCTTTTGTCGCAAGACGCCGCGGCAAAGCTCGACCTGTCCCTCAAGCCTCTGACCGATCCAGACATGGTGGCGGAATTGGGCTCTGGCGTACGGAGTGCGGAGGCGACCCCATTCGTGCGGAGGACGTGGCGCGCGTTTCCAGCCCATGTCGCGTTCGTCGTATTGCCGGAGGTCATACCGATGACCGGCTGGCCACCCATTGGCGATGGGATTCTGGGCCGCCAGTGGTTTGCCGGCCATACCTGGACCTGGGACTACGCGCACCGCCAGCTGATCCTGAGACCGGCCCATTGGCGTCCGCCTGCTTTGGCCACGCCCCTCGAGGTCGCATTCAAGACGGACGCGGACGGCAAGCGGGCGGTCGACTTCGCGCGCGTGACGGTTCGGATCGACGGGGAAGACCTGCCGGTGCTGTTCGACACGGGCGCTACGACCATATTGACGCCCCAGGCGCTTCGGTCGCTGTCCGATGGTCGGCCGGCTCTGCGCTCCACGAGCATGATGGCGCACGGCGTCATCGAAGGTTGGCGAAGGCGGCATCCGGATTGGCGGGTGATCGAAGACGCGCAGGTGGGGACCCACGCGCTCATGATCCTGGTCCCCTCCGTTGAAATCGCCGGACGCAGGACCGGACCGGTCTGGATCACTGAGCGGTCGGACAAAACCTTTCACGAGTTCATTTCCTCGATGATGAGCGACCGCGTCGAGGGGGCCATCGGCGGGAACGTGCTGCATGGCTTGGCCATCACCCTTGATTATCCGGACGCCAAGGCCTGGGTGGAGTGAGAGATTCGGACGCCTGATCGGTACGGAGCGTTCGCCGTCAACCCGCCCAGGATCGCCGGAGTGGGCGTTCGCGAGTTGATCGACGAGGGACACAAGTTTTGAGCCTCGTCCTCGACGCCTCTATCGCCTCGGCGTGGCTGTTCGAGGACGAGGCCACCCCGCGCACCGACGACATCCTTCGGCGGGTGCCTGCGGAGGGCGCGACGGTCCCCGCTCCGTGGCGCCTTGACGTCGCCAACGCCCTGCGCTCGGCGGTGGCGCAGGGCGGCGGATAGAAATGTTGTCCAAGTGACCGACGTCTTCAGTCGCCGCCGGCCGCCATCGCCCTCTTCCTGGGTCCCATATAACCGAACAGAAACGCCGCCACCTTGCGCATCTGGATCTCCTCCGATCCCTCGGTGATGCGGTACCGGCGATGGTGCCGGTAGATGTGTTCGAAAGGCTTGTGGCGCGAATAGCCGATGCCGCCGTGGACCTGCATCGCCCGGTCGGCGGCGTCGCAGACAAGGCGATTGGCCTGGTAGTTGCACATCGAGACCTTGTCGGAGATTTCCCGCTCCACCTCTTTGTGCGGCATGTTGTCCATCTGCCAAGCGGTCTTGCGGATCAAAAGGCGGAGCATTTCGGCCTGGGTGGCGAGCTCCACGAGCGGCCACTGGATCGCCTGGTTGTCGGCCAGGGGCTTGCCGAAGGGCTTGCGCTCCCTCGCGTATTTCACGCTCTCCTCGATGCAGAACACCGCCGCGCCCAGCGACGAGGCGGCCTGGCGGATGCGGTTCTGGTGGACGAAGCTCTGGCCGAGGCCGAGGCCCCTGCCCTCCACGCCCCAGATCGCGGCGTCCGGGACCCAGATGTCGGTCAGGCTCACACGCGGATGATCGGTGGGCATGTTGAACGTCCACAGCCACTCCTCGATCTTCACCCCCGGATCGTCGGCCGGGACGAGGAAGACCGTGATCCCGGCCGCGTCGCCGTCCTTTCCGCTCGTGCGGGCGAAGACCATGATGTGGGTCGCCACATGCATGCCGGTGGTCCACATCTTCTCGCCGTTGATCCGCCAGCCGGGAACCCCGTCCTTTTGCTCACGCACCGCGCGGGTCTCCATGAAGGTCGCGTCCGAGCCATGGTTCGGCTCGGTGAGGCCGAAGCCCGAGCGGATCTCCCCCTTGAGCAGCCGCTCGCCGTACATGGCGACCTGTTCGGGGGTGGCGAATTCCTTGAACATCAGGATGAAGGGATTGTTGCCGACGATGGAATGCTCGTTCTGCAGGTCGTTGTGCAGGCCAAGGCCCTTGGCCGCGAGGTGCTCGCGGATGACGGCCATCGCGAGGTTCGAACCGCCCTTGCCGCCCATCTCGACGGGCCAGGCGAACCGCAGATGTCCCGCGGCGTCGGCCAGCTTGCGAGCCTCGCCGAGCAAGGCTTCCCATTCGGGCCTGGGAAGGCCGTTGTTGTCCCAGTCGGTGCGAGCGTGCTCGCGACGGTGGTCGAAGAAGCGGACATTGTCGTCGCGCATCTCCAGCGGCTTGATCTCCCGGGCGATGAAATCGTCGAGCTCGGCGAGATAGGCGACGAGGTCTGGCGGCAGGTTGAAATCCATGGGATCCTCCGGAGATATTCCTCCCTCCCCTTCATGGAGAGGGTGGCAGCTGAGCGACACGTTCTATCCCGCGCCTCTTCCCGCCGCCTCGGCGCGGTAGGCGGCGTAGGTCGGCTGGTCGACGGCGAGTTTGGCCAGGGTGGTGGCCCACAGGTGATCGGCAAGGCCCGGGGTGGCGAGGTCCATCTCGCCGGCGGCGATCCGCAGCGCGAGTTCCGCATTGAGGGCGAGAAGATCGCCTTTTGTGCCAAGCAAGGCGACCAGCCGCGCGTGTTCCGCCGCCTCCGCCATTGGGGCGAGATCGAGCTGGCGGCGGACCATCTCCAGGGCATTGGCCGCGACACGGACCTGAAACGAGGTGTGACCGGTGGTGGCGGGGGCGACATCTTCCTTGAGGAACCGGGCGACGGCGGCGAGGATTTCGGCGGGGGCGGGCTGATCCTGCATGGTCAGGCCGCGAGAAGCCGCATCAGATCGATCTCGTTCTCGGAACCGCGGCGGGCGATCACCGCCCGCTCCACCGACGGATCGACGGAGCGGAAGGCGGCGGTCATGCCGGCGCACATCACCCCCCATCGGAGCGAGCCGTAGACCTCCCAGAATTTCGCGTGCGCGCGGTTGACCGGCGCGCCGCCGGCCGCCTCGTAACCGGCCCACAGTTCCTCGCGGACACCAAATCCGCCCACCGGCTTGTCCAAGACCCCGAAACGCCAGGCGCCGACGCAGATCCAGCCCAGATCCTCCATCGGGTCGGCGACATGGGCGATCTCCCAGTCGAGGACCGCGCGCACCCCGTCGGGCCCCACCATCAGATTGCCGTTGCGAAAATCGCCGTGGACGAGGCGTGGGGCGGCGGGTGGCGGCGGGCAGTTGTCGCGCAGCCAGCGGAGCGCCAGCTCGAACACCGGCCGGGGCCACGCGGCGGCGCGCCAGGCGGCCTCGTACTGGTCGAGAAGCTGCGGTGTCGTGAGGCGGCGAAGGGTCGGAAACGCCGCCGGGTCGAGGGTGTGGATGCGGGCGAGGATCTCCCCGCACTGGCGCGCGAGACAGGGCCGCGCGGCGGCCAAGGCGTTCCCCCGGGCGATGCGGCCGCCCA
>JBDTKQ010000140.1:0-6440 GCA_039935235.1 Caulobacteraceae bacterium | reverse complement strand
TTGAAGAGCCACGCACGCATCCTCATCCTGGGCCTGATGCTCATCGCCTCGGCCACGGTGTCGACCTACGTCTTCAGCTTCATGACCACCTACGCCATCACCACCCTGAACATGCCGGCGGGAATATCCCTCGGGGCGACGGTGGCCAGCGGGGTCATGGGGGTGATCGGCGGGCTGGCGGGAGGCGTTCTGTCGGACCGGATCGGGCGGCGGCCGCTGATGATCTGGCCGCGCATCGCCCACCTGCTGGTCACCTGGCCGGCCTTCTTCCTGATGGTGCGCAACCACGACGCGCCCACGCTTCTGGGAGCCACCGCTGTGATGGCGCTGCTGAGCGCGCTCAGCACCTCGTCGATCCTGGTGGCGATCACCGAGTCGCTGCGCAAGGAGATCCGCGGGGCGGGCATGGGGACGATCTACGCCACGGCCGTGGCGATCTTCGGGGGCACCACCCAGCCGGTTCTCGCCTGGCTGATCCACCTGACCGGCAATCCCCTGTCGCCGGCGTGGTACATGATGGCTTTCACCGTCATCGGCCTGATCGCCTCGCTGTTGATGGTGGAAACCTCGCACGGCCGGACGCGCACCGGGGGCGTCGGCGCGCCGGCGGCGGCCCGCGGTGGCTGACCACGCCGAGGAACCCGAGGCGGAGCAAGACGGCGAGAGTTCGACTCCCGTCAGCCCGGCCGCCGTCTCCACGGCCCTCGCCCGCGCCCGCACGGGGAATGTGGTTGTGGACGCCAAGGCCGGCGCCTTCCTCGACAGCCAAACCCGGATGCTCGGCGTGCAGATGGAGCATCTCGCCGAGCAGCGTCGGCTCAACGTCAAGCATCTCGAATGGCGTCTGTTCGGCGACCGGATCAAGGGCGCGCTTCAGGTCTTGAGCCTGGTCGCCGGCGCCGCGGTTGCGATCGGCATCGCGGCCCTCGTGTGGCAGGCGCACGAGAACCGCGGTCTGGTGGTGCAGGCCTTTTCCGTGCCGCCGGATATGGCGCGGGAGGGCCTGACCGGCGAGGTCGCCGCCACCCGCGTGATGGACAAGATCGACGAAATGGACGCCAAGGCCCAGTCGGTGCGCGCCGCGGCCACCTATCGGCGTGGTTGGGGCGGGGATATCAAGGTGGAAATCCCCAGCACAGGCGTGTCGCTGGGCGAGCTTCAGCGGTGGCTGCGCTCGACCCTCGGCAAGGAAACGACGATCTCCGGCGACATCTTCCGGAGCCCCGCCGGATTGAACCTGACCGTCCGCCCGAGCGGTCGGCCGGCGGTGGTCGCGAGCGGGACCCAGGGCGATCTGGACGTCATGATCGCCAAAGCGGCGGAGGAGATCTACTCCGCAACCCAGCCCTATCGCTACAGCAAGTATCTCGAGAGCGAGGGCCGGATCGACGAGGCTCTCGTGGTCGCGCGTCGACTGGTGATCGACGGACCGGAAGACCGGGAACGGGCGTGGGCCGCGGCCCAGGTCTCCAACCTCCTCGAACTGCGCGGCGACATGGCGGGCGGTATCGTCGCCGCCCGCGAGGCGCTGGCGCTCAATCGCCGTCTCGCCCTGGGCGCGGTCAATCTGGCGGAGGGTGAGCAGATGCTCGGCCACGACGGGCCGGCTCTGCGCGACTACACCCTCGCGGTCGGATTGCTCCGCCGCCACGATGGCCAGATCACCAAGGTGGCGCGAGAGGCGATGCCGCTGGAGAACGCCGCCGCCGCCGCCGATTTCGCCGGCGATTTCCCGGGCGCCGCCGCGACGTACCGCCGCCTCGCGCCGCTGCCCGATTTTCAGGGCTCTCGGGAGCGTCTCCCGGGCGAGATGGCGTTCGAATTAGCCCAGGCCCACGACGCCCCCGGCTCACGCGCGATCCGCGCCTCGGCGCCCGATCCCGACATCGACGTCGCCTACGCCCGCTGGTTCGGCGCGGCCAATCTGGCCGTTATTCCTCAGTATTTCGAGGCCGTGGAGGTCGGCGACTGGAACGCGGCTCTGGCCCACCTCGACCGGGCGATCGCGGCCACGGCGCCATTCGGGCGGCCGGGCGAGGTCGACCGAATCCGCTTTCTCGAGCCTCGCCGCGCCTTCGTCCTCGCCCGGCTTGGGCGGGTGGCGCAAGCGCGAAGCGCGATCGCGGCGACCCCCCTCGATTGCTATCTGTGCGTGAGGATGCGCGGCAAGATCTCCGCCCTCGCCGGCGACTGGGGCCGCGCCTCCCGATGGTTCGCCGAAGCGATCCTGCAGGCCCCCTCGCTCCCCCTTGCCTACGCCGACGACGGCGAGATGCTGATGGCGGACGGCGACCTGGGCGGCGCGATCGCGCGTTTCGCCCAGTCCCACGCAGCGGGTCCACGCTACGCCGACGCGCTCGAATTGTGGGGAGAGGCGCTTCTGCGGCAAGGGAAACCCGCCGCGGCGGCCGAAAAATTCGTCGAGGCCGCCAAACTGGAGCCGCGCTGGGGCCGCCTGCGTTTGATGTCGGGCCTGGCGCTGGCGGGTCAGGGGCTCGGGTCCGAGTCGGCCGGTGAGTTTCGCGCGGCCGCCGCCCTCGACCTCACTCCGTCCTCTCGCGCCGTGGTCGATCGGCGGCTCGAGGCGCGTCGATGACCTATCCCGTGGCTTCAAGGAGCATCGCACCATGTATGTGACCGTCGACGGCGCCCGCCTGTTCTTCGACACGGTCGGATCGCAACTGGCCATCGCCGGCCCGAAAATGGAACAGCGACCGAGCCTGCTGGTGCTCCACGGGGGACCGGGGTTCGACCACTCGACCATGCGCCCGTATTTCGATCGCTTCGCCGATACCCATCAGGTGATCTATCTCGACCATCGCGGCAACGGCCGCTCGGGCGGAGAGCGGGACACCTGGACCCTGCCGCGGTGGGGCGACGACATCGCCGCCTTCTGCGACAGCCTCGGCATCGTCAAGCCCGTCGTGTTTGGCCAGTCCTTTGGCGGCATGGTGGCCATGGCCTACGCCACGCGCCACCCGGACCACCCGGCGAAGCTGGTCCTGTCCTCCACGGCCGCCCGCCTCGATCTGCCGGCGACCTACGACATGATGGAAAAGCTCGGCGGGAGCCGGGCGCGGGCGATCGCCGAGACCTTCTGGAGCAAGCCCACCCCCGAGGACGCCGCCGAATACATGGCCGTGTGCATGCCCCTCTATAATCCAGGCAAGGATCCGGCCCTCGCCGCGGCCCGCGCCCGGGCGATCCACCGGCTGGAGGTGATGTTCGCCTTCATCCAGACCGAACAGACAGCCATGGACATGACAGCCGATCTGGCGAAGATCGCCTGCCCGACTCTGGTCCTGGGCGGCAGGGAGGATCCGATCACCCCCGTGAGTTGCGCCGAACAGATCCACCGCTGCCTGCCCGCCGGTCTGGGAACCCTCGAAATCTTCGAGGGCGCCGGCCACGGCGTCTATCGCGACCAGCCGGACGCGGGCGAGGCAAGTCTGCGACGGTTTTTCGGGACATGATCCGCGCCCCCTCCCACGCCCCCTCCCACGCCCCCTCGGGGGAAGAAACCACAGGGACGCGCCGATGAACGCCGCCGACAGCTTCGCCCCCGACTATGCCCGCGCGCGCGCCGGGTTTCTCGCCGCCGCGAAGGAGGCGGGGGCGACGCTCGGTCGCACGGCCCATCCCGAGCGTGGCCCCAACGGGGGCGCGCTTTCCACCGACACCGCGTGGATCGGTCCGCGCGACGCCGAGCGGGTGCTGGTCACGATCAGCGGCACCCACGGCGCGGAGGGATTCTGCGGGTCGGGGGCGCAGGTCGACTGGCTGACCCGCGGCGAGGCCGCGCGGTTGCCCAAGGGAATGGCCGCCCTCCTGATTCACGCCATCAACCCCTACGGATTCGCGTGGCTGCGCCGGGTGACCCACGAGAACGTCGATCTCAATCGCAACTGGATCGATTTTTCCGCGCCGCTTCCGCGAAACCCGGGCTACGATGAACTGAGCGAGGCGATCTGCCCCGCCAGGTGGGACGAGGCGGCGCAGGCCGACAGCGCCGGACGGTTGGGCGCCTATGTCAACGCCAATGGCCCGGCCGCGCTTCAAGCCGCCCTGAGCGGCGGGCAATACAGCCATCCGGCGGGCGTTTTCTACGGCGGAACCGGGCCGAGTTGGTCGCGCCGCACCCAGACGGCGATCTTCGAACATTGGCTCGGCGGCGCCGCGCGCGTGGCCGTGATCGACTATCACACCGGCCTTGGCCCGTGGGGCTACGGCGAGCAGATCGTCACCGATCGCCGCGGTTCACCGGGGTTCCTTCGCGCCGCCGCGTGGTACGGCGTGGCCGTGACCTCGCCCAACGACGGGACCTCGACCTCCGCGCCGATCAGCGGCGACGGCCTCGCCGCCGCGCCGCGCCTGCTGCCCAAGGCGGAGGTCACCGGCATGGCCCTCGAGGTCGGCACCCGGCCGCTCGCCCAGGTTTTTCTCGCCCTGCGCGCCGACGCATGGCTGCACGCCCACGGCGATCCCGCCTCGCCCGAGGGCCTGGCGATCAAGGCGCGGGTGCGCGACGCCTTCTTCGGCGACGCCGACGACTGGAAGGGCATGGTCGCCGGCCAGTCGCTGCTGGCGTGCCGCCAAGCGGTCGCCGGCCTTCAATCGTAGCCGGCCGCCAAACGATTTCGGAAAGGAAAAACGACCGATGAGCGCCGAAGCCGCAGCCGCCGAAGTGGATATTCCGAGCGTCAAACCCACCGTCTTGCCCGGCGCGCAACGGACGAAGATCTTCCTCTATTGCACACCCTTGCTGCTCATGGTCGGTCTCGGCGCGCCGTGGCACGGTCTGATCGATGTTCCGGTGAGTTTTTTCCTGAAAAACCGACTCCACCTCGGCGCCCACCAAGTCGCCACCTTCCGCCTGTTCTCGGCGATTCCCCTCTATCTCGCCTTCGTCTTCGGTTTCGCCCGGGACACATGGAATCCGCTGGGCATGCGTGACCGGGGGTTCTTCGTCCTCTTCGGATCGATCACCGGCGTACTCTACGGAATGCTCGCCTTCACCCCGGCCTCGTACCTGACGCTGCTGCTGGGGATCATCATCGTCACCTGCTCGTTCCTGATGGTCTACAGCGCCCAGAACGGCCTCTTTTCGACGCTCGCCCAGCAGCATGTGATGAGCGGCCAGATGAGCACGGTGTGGAACGTCGTTCTGTCGGTGCCGGGCTTCATGGCCTTCTTTTTCGGCGGCATGCTGAGCGACCGGCTCGAGGGGCAGCACGCCGACTCCGCGGCCCGGATCCTGTTTCTGGTCGGCGCCGTGATCATGGCGTGCATCGTCGCCTACGGGCTCTGGCGGCCCAGAGTGGTTTACGACAACCTGAAATCCGAACGCCCGCCGGCCGCCACGCCGCTTTCGGACCTGAAAAGGCTCCTGCGGTATTGGCCGGTCTACCCGGCGATCCTCATCTGGTTTTTGTGGGATTTCTCGCCGGGCACGGCGACGGTTCTCCAGTTCTACCTGTCGAACACCCTCCATGCCAGCGACGCGCAATACGGCGACTGGAACGCAATCTTCGCGGCGTCGTTCATTCCGACCTTCCTCGCCTACGGTTGGCTTTGCCGGAAATTCAGTCTTCGCGTGCTGCTGTTCTGGGGCACGATCATCGGCATCCCGCAGATGATCCCCCTGATCTTCATCCACTCCGCCGAGGCCGCGCTGATCACCGCCGTGCCCATCGGCTTGATGGGTGGTATCTCCTCGGCCGCCTATTGGGACCTGATCATCCGCTCGTGCCCGGCGGGACTTCAGGGAACGATGATGATGCTGTCCACCGCCGCCTACTGGCTGGCCGCGCGCTTCGGCGACCTGTGGGGCACCAATCTATACGAGCACCATGGCGGTTTCGTCACCTGCGCCTGGATCACCACCGCGGTCTACGCTCTGATCCTGCCGGTGCTTCTGCTGGTTCCCAAACGCCTGACCACCACCCGCGACGGCGAGATTCCCAAGCCGGCGTAAGGCGGCTCTCGAAGCGGACGTCGCCGCAACGCGCGTCCGCCTTGCGCGCGCCCTGAATGGGAGGCATGGACGGGTCGGTGACAAGGCGCCCGCCAGAGGCGCGCGAGGAGGAGAGACGCGCCCATGACGCTCGCCGCCGGCCCGCGCGAGGCCATCCTCGAACCGGGGTTCCGGATCGTCGATCCTCATCATCACCTGTGGGACCGGCCGGCGCGGCTGCTCCCCGAAGGCCCGCGACGGCCCCACGGCTTCAACCATCTGCTCGAACGCGTGCCGCGCTATCTCCTCGACGAACTGCGCGCCGACATGGACCGCGGCCACAACATCGTGGCCACGGTCTATATGGAATGCGGCGCCTTCTACCGCGCGGACGGGCCGGCCGAGATGCGCTCCGTCGGCGAGGTCGAGTTCGTCAACGGCGTGGCGGCGATGAGCGCCAGTGCAACCTATGGCCCCGCGCGCGCCT